>JAHEEQ010000227.1 GCA_024640585.1 Micrococcales bacterium | reverse complement strand
CCGTATCGACAGCATTCATACTTAGCATCTCCTCAAGACGGGAGAACTAAAGCCCAAATTGGTTAACAGACATGCCCGATTAGATTTCAGGAATGTTACAGATGAACTAGATAGCGCTTGGTCCAGACTCACCTGTGCGTACCCGCACAATTTGTTCAATCGGTGATACCCAAATCTTGCCATCACCGATTTTTCCAGTTTGAGCGGCTTTGACGATTGCTTCAACGATATTTTCAACCTCAGCGTCGTCAGCGAGAATTTCAATTCTAACTTTCGGAACAAGATCTACGACGTATTCAGCCCCGCGGTAGACCTCTGTGTGACCGCGCTGGCGGCCGAATCCACTTGCCTCGCTGACTGTCATTCCCTCAACACCAGCAGCTTGAAGGGCTGTCTTAACTTCGTCAAGTTTGAATGGCTTGACAATGGCTGTTATTAATTTCACCGTTGAAGCCTACCCTGAAGATTTCAGACAGCCCTTCATGCTTACTTAACTGCTATTGCACCTGATTCACTGTGAGGATTAGAGAAGGAATCGCTGGAATGTATGGGTGCGTTCCATTGGCAGCCAGTGGAGAAGTTGCTAGCAACTGCATTGACGTGTCCGTAGAAGTCCACATTATCTGCACATTGTCATTTGCTTCAACTGTTACAAAGAAGTTCCAGGCAGCTACGAGTTTTTGAGTATTGCCTTGAATTGTCACTGCAGTTGCTGAGAACGGTACATCGAAATCGTTTTGGCGCAACCAAATATAAATGTCAGAACTACTGCCGTTTGTCTTTGAAAGCTGTGCCGAGAACATGATGTTGTAGACGCCAGCTTTTGCAAAAGTAATTCGTGAATTATTTGCAATTGAAATATCTGTCACATCGCCAGGGCTTCTAAACATCATCGCATTCGCAACAGCTGGGTTTGGATTGGTTTGAGTTAATTCATCCCAGTAATATCCAAACGATCCAAATCCACCAGGTTCACCTTTTTCACCTTGGATACCTTGTGCGCCATCAACGCCATTTGTTCCGTTGATGCCATCAACGCCATTTGTTCCAGATAAACCTTGGATTCCTTGAATACCCTGCAAACCTTGTACGCCTTGTACGCCTTGTACGCCTTGTACGCCTTGATCACCTTGGTCTCCTTTAGGTCCCTGTATGTGACCAACATTGATCCAGTTTGAATCATTTGGATTCCAGACATATAAATCGCCGTCAATTAAATAACCGTCACCAGCTGTGCCAGTTGGATGTGCGGTTATTAATTCATCAACAGTTGCGTAAGAACCAAGTATTGCGACCGATGTTCCATCTGCACCTGTGTCACCTTTGATGCCTTGCACACCCTGAACTCCTTGCAGACCTTGAACACCTTGTGTTCCAGTTTCACCTTGGATACCTTGAACACCTTGTGCACCGGTTTCACCTGGCTCGCCTTGGATTCCTTGAAGTCCTTGCAGCCCTTGAATTCCCTGAGGACCTGTGGCACCAGTTGCACCAGTTGCACCAGTTGCACCAGGCTCACCTTGAATACCTTGTGCGCCAGTTGCTCCAGTTGCACCAGTTTTTCCATCATCACCCACTGTTCCTGCAACGCCCGCCTTACCCAAATCACCAGCAGGTCCGACTAAATCTTGAATTGTTAATAAACGATCATTGCCGCAGTCTTTCGTCTCGCTTATATACATGGAGTGGGTACGGATTTCGTAGCAAACATATGCATTACTAGATGCAGCTGAATCTTGATTCATGGAACCTAGGAGAGTTGCACCAAGAAGAAGGAAAAGAATTATTGAGACAATAACTGTGTAGGTCTTTGACCCAGGTTTTTTGCCTTGAATTGTGTTGCCTCGAGCGGCACTTGTTTGTCGTTCGAAGGGTTTTAGTGTTGTCATGATTGCCCCCTCTGACGCATCAAAAAATACGCTTTGGGGAAATGGCAGCGCTAGTGCCAAAAGTCACAATTTGTTATGAATTGACCGTTTCTTTAACTTCGGATTTCACACTTTGTCCACGAAGTTTTGCAAGGTACAGCCTTCCCACAACCGCGATGAAAGTTATCCAGGCAAAAACTTCTAGAGTGCTTGCAGATCCGCGGTAAGCCAAAAAGCCTTTGAGAAGGGAGCCAACTACGCCATCTGCAGAAATGAAACTTGTTGTATCAATCGCTGTATCCGTACCAAACGCAATTACACCTGCTTCTTGCAATTCGTGAATTCCATAAGTCATAACTCCGGCAGCAACAACAATTAGCATTGCACCAACGACTGAAAATACTTTTCCAAGATTCAGTTTTACGACGCCTTTAAATATTCCAAAACCAAAAGCGACCGAAATCGCAAGACCGATCAATAAACCGGCGAATGATTGAAATGCAGAGCCTGAAGCCTGGCTGCTTGGAAACATAAAGATTGCAGTTTCTAGGCCCTCGCGAATTACTG
>JAHEEQ010000014.1 GCA_024640585.1 Micrococcales bacterium | reverse complement strand
CTGTTTTACCTGAACCAACTTCACCTTGCAAAAGTCTGTGCATCGGATGTGAATTTGAAATATCAGTGAAAATTTCGTCACAAACTTGATTCTGACCATCGGTTAGTTTGAAAGGCAGAATTTGATCAAAGTCTGCAAGCAGACCATCATTTCGAGGAGGCCTTGCAATTGAGGTTGATTTTTCGGTTTCGATTCTGCGCAGCCCTAAAACTGTTTGATAAACGAACGCTTCTTCGAAGATAAATCTTTCTCTTGCCTTAATTACCTGTCCATGATTTTCAGGTCGATGAATATCTAAAAAAGCCTGTTGCAATGATGTGAAACCATGCGCAGACTCAATTTCGCCGCTCAAACCATCTTTAACTAGTGGGTCTAGGCCATCGAGGATGATGTCTAACGTTCGTTCAAATCTCCATGATGGAAAACTGCTGGTCGCTGGGTAAACCGGAATAAGAGCTCTTGCAAAAGCGGCGGCGGCATCTACATCTGGTTCTTCATCTGTTGGAATCAACATGTAGGTCGGATGAGCCAATTGCCGCGCACCTTTGAACTCGGTGATTTTGCCACTGAACAAGCCGCTTCTGCCTGCCACTAATTCGCGCTCTCGCCAGGCTTGATTAAAAAAGGTAAGTTTTAGTTTTCCAGTTCCGTCACTGACAATTACTTCGAGAATGCTTCCTCGTTTTTGTTTCATCGCTCGATTTGTAACTGATGATATTTTTGCCATGATGGTCACTTGCTCATCCACTTTTAAACCTTGCATCTCGGTTAATTCTCCACGGATTGCATATCTGTGAGGAAAATGTCGTAAAGCGTCTTCTACAGTTTTCAAACCAAAAGCTTTTGCAAGAGATGTGGCGGTTTGCCCGCCAACGATTTCTTTAAGTGGTGTGTTTAATCCATGCATTATTCGAGCCCTGCCAACAATGTCCAAATTTCTTGTTCGCCAGCAATCTCAATTTGTTCCAAGCCGGAAAGAGGTTTTTTCACTTCATCTTTGAGCGAAGGCGAAACATCAGCACCCCAGATCAGCGTTGCAATTTCTTTCCCGATTGAAATCTCTTGCAACATTGGAATCAATTTAGAAATCGTTTCTCCAAAGGCAAGAATTTCAAAATCTCCGAGAAGCAGAAAACTTCCTGCTTTGATTTCTCCAAGTGGCGTGGATGAATTTCGATTCGCTTTTGTGATAGAGATGGTTTTAACGCCTTGATATGCGGAAATCATTTTGTCGGTTACGGATGTTAGGTCACCTTGCTCTTCAAATACAGAAATTGCAACAAGTGCGGATGGCATCGAAGTTGCCGGCACCACAGAAGCTTTTATTCCAACATCCTTGAGCAGTTTTGCTGCTATTTCAGCTACTTGAATGGAATCTCTATCTCCCACAACCAAAACTATTTCTTTAGCATTGGAGCGTGTGGCGGCATCGACAAAATCTGAAACGCTAGATCTTTCATCCGGCTCGCAGGCAACTACAAATGCGCCAAGCTCTGCAAACTTTTGAATGAGACCGCTTCCAAATGCCTGCACCACTATTGCTCGGTCTCGATTAGCAATTTCAAGCTTTTCAATCCGGACGTTCTTAGGGGTTGCAATTTTCCCAACTCTTGCAATGGCATCTGAAGGATTGTCTAAGTGGATATGCACCTGAGAAACATCTTCACCAGATGTCACTACCAAACTGGTGCCCAACTCAGTTAATTCCTTCGTGACTTCAGTAACTAAAAATGTAGGGACCAAAAACATTAATTCAAATTTCCCATCGGCTTCGCAATGAAAGCTTTGTGGGACTGATTTTGGAACGAATCCAACAGCTGGTGATTCGTTCGGTTTTTGATTCCAAGCAGCAGCTAGCGCATCGAGTAATAGAACAACGCCGCGACCACCTGCATCAACAACACCAGCCTGCTTCAACACGGGCAACATGTCTGGAGTCTTTGCAAGGGTTTGTCGTGCAATCTCTCCGGCAGATGATGGGTCAGTCGCATCAGAGTTTGCAACCGCGTCAAGGACTGTTAAAGCAGTTCCTTCTTGAGGATTGGCTACTGCACTTCGCGCTGCTTTTGCGCCAGCTTTTATTAAGTTCGAAAGATTTAGATGTTCTGACTCTCTTGAAGAATCGGCAAAAGCGCGCAAGGTTTGGGCCAGAATCACACCGCTATTTCCCCGCGCACCAAGCAGCGCACCTCGAGCTAACGCATTTAACGCATCATGAGCATCATCAATTCGCCCGCTGCGTGAAGCTTCAGCCTCTGCAGCGGCCTTGAAAGTTAGGTAAAGATTTGTGCCAGTGTCACCATCTGGAATAGGAAATACATTAAGTGCATTCAATTCAAGGCGATGTTTAGACAAAAGTTCAACACCACTTTGAGCCCACCTTCGGACTATCGCTGCATCAAACATCTCTTCCACGTTCCAAGAGTATTGAGGAAGGAGTTCTAATCTTGGAAAAATAAAAACACCGCTCGAAGGTTCGAAGCGGTGTTTTTAGAGAATTGCTTTAAAGCGCGCGGGTAACTTTTCCAGCCTTGAGGCAAGAAACACAAACATTAACTCGCTTTGGTGTGCCACTTACTAGAGCACGGACGCGCTGAATGTTTGGATTCCAGCGACGCTTGTTGCGGATATGTGAGTGCGAAATTGAATGTCCGAAACTTGGACCCTTACCGCACACCTCGCAGTTAGCAGCCACGATGGAACTCCTTTAAAAGATTGATTAGCGGGGCGAAGGGTAGCCGATGAGGGCACTCGTGCCCAAATCGCCCATTAAGAGCGCTTAAGCGAAGTGATCATGTCCGGTTTTGTGCGTAAATGGGGCTCCATCCACGAGAACTTGTCCAACTTCGCGCGCAACAACTTCCCCGATTTTGCGCATGCCTTCCGGCACCGCGGCTCCTTTGGAGAAAGTAGCTACGAGCGCATGATCCTCGCCACCCGCCAGGACCCAAACCTTTGCGTCTTGGCCGAACGCATTTGCGACATTCACCATTTCCGCGCTCGGGATTAGGCAATCTGAATTTAAGTTGATGGTGACTTCGCTCATTGCCGCAATGTGTCCGAGGTCTGCAACAAGGCCATCGCTCACATCAATCATCGAGGTTGCGCCAGCAAGTGCTGCGAGTGGGCCAATTTCGTAGGGAGGTGTTGGAATTCGAAATGCGGAAACAAATTCTTTTGGCGATACATGCCCAGCTTGCAAACAGGTTAGTCCTGCGGTTGCGTTTCCTAAATTTCCTGCCACAAAAACTTCGTCGCCAACCTTTGCGCCACTTCGAAGCACGACAGGATTTCCACGACGTTGTCCCAAAACCGTAATTGAAATTATTAATTCACTGCCGACACTTAGGTCGCCACCGACCACGCTCGCGCCAACTTTTTTGCATTCCTCTTCGATGCCAACAACCAGACCTTCGAGAAACGAGACCTCAGTTGTTTTTGGAATTACCAATCCGACTGTTAGCGCAGTTGGGTATGCGCCCATTGCATTTATGTCGGAGAAATTTTGTGCAGCGATTCGCTGACCTATTTCGGTTGCGGAGCTCCAGGCTTTCTTGAAATGAACATTTTCAACCGCGATATCAGTGCTGATGACCACATCGCCATCCGGCATTGCGACAACTGCTCCATCATCGCCGCTACCAACTATTACTGAATTATTTTGTGAAAACTTTTTTGCAAGTCTTGCAATTAGTTGAAACTCACCAACGTGTTCAACTGACGCCATTAGCGCAAACCTGCTCCACGGCGAAGTGCATCTGAAATTAAAACATCAACAATCTCAGGGTATGTGAGTCCAGTCGCTTGCCACATTCGCGGGAACATAGAAATAGAGGTAAATCCAGGGAGTGTGTTGATCTCATTGACCAAAACCTGCCCGTTAGATTTCACAAAGAAATCGCAACGTGCGAATCCTTCACAACCAAGAGCATTAAATGCTTGCACAGCCTTTGCTTGCACTTCTTTTACTACATCTTGAGGTAAATCTGCAGGCACGATTAGGTCAGCAGAATCATCCAAATATTTTGCTTCAAAGTCATAAAAGTCATGATTACCTTTAACCACAATTTCTGCAGGTACGGATGTTTTTGCAACTCCATCCACCACAAGTACGCCGCACTCAATTTCGCGCATATCCCCAATTGCTTCTTCCGCAATGATTTTTGGATCATGCTTTTGGGCTTCGAGAACCGCATTCTCAATCTCGGATCTCGTCTTCACTTTCGCAACACCAAGCGAAGATCCAGCTCTAGCGGGTTTGATGAACAATGGGAATCCAAGTTCAGAAATTTCTTCAATCGCATTGGACTTATTTGCTTGCCAATTATGGAGACCAACTGTTACAGACTTGCTGTTTGACAATCCATGTACATCAAAAAGTGCCTTCATATGTTGTTTGTCCATCGAAGCAGCACTTGCAAAAACGCCACTGCCCACACAAGCAATACCAGCCAACTCAATTGCACCCTGGATAGTTCCGTCTTCGCCGCCAGGTCCATGAAGAACCGGGAAGATGACATCGACCTCTTGATATGCATCAGGCAGTTTTGAACCGTCCACTGCCACAAATCCACGAATTGTTAAGTCAGTTGAAAGTACGACTCGAATACCTTCGGCTTTTACTTCTGGAAGGGGCTCGCGAGCAAAAGCACTAGTCGAAGCATCTTGGATGAACCACTCACCTTTTTTGGTGATGCCCACTGCAAGAACATCATATTTTTCGCGATCAAGTGCACTTAAAACACTTGCAGCGGACAGACATGAAATTGAGTGTTCGCCGGAGATGCCACCAAACACAATGGCAACTACTGGCTTTTGCTTACTCACAGGCAGACCCTAATCTTGAAAACCTGATTGTTTCATCTACGCTCGCACTGTGAGCGAACAAAATTTTCACCTCGAAACAAAGTTAGTGAACCTCGGCCGCCCAGATCACGTAGCCGGTGCGCCGATGAACGTGCCAATCAGCCTGTCAACCACTTTTATTGCAGGTGAGAATTCACATGGCTACGTCCGCGAAGGTACAGATCTCACCGAGGCACTTGAAGCTGTAATCGGAAGTGTTGAAGGTGGGCACAGCATTGTTTTCTCGTCTGGAATTGCAACCATAAACGCAGTTGTAGATTTATTGCCAGCCAATGCAATAGTGGTTGCACCAAACCATGCATACCCAGGAAATTCGGTTCGTCTTCGCGAACTCGCAGCCGTTAATCGAATCCAACTTCGTGAAGTACAAATTGATGACACCGAAGAAATTCGCAATGCAATTTCTGGCGCAGCATTACTTTGGCTTGAATCTCCTACCAATCCACTTATGGAAATCGCTGACTTGAAAACTGCAATTGGAATTGCTAAAACACAGAACGCTTTAGTTGCGGTGGACAACACTTTCATGTCACCTGTGCGCCAGCAACCACTTGAGCTTGGCGCCGACATCTCAATGCATTCTGCAACCAAATCAATTGCAGGTCACTCCGATTCACTGATTGGCGTTTTGACTGCCAAAGATGCAGAACTTGCGAAACAACTTCGTGGTCGCAGAACTTTGCAAGGCACACTTCCTGGCGCACTTGAAACTTACCTTGCACTTCGTGGAATCAGAACTTTGAATTTGCGCTACGACCGTGCCGAACAAAATGCACTTGAGCTCGCCACAAGACTCGAAGCACACCCCGCTGTTGAATATGTACTTTACCCAGGTCTTGCATCACACAAACATCACACTCGGCACATGAATCAAGCAAGTGGCGGTGGCCATGTAGTTTGTTTTGTCCTCAAAGGAAGTGCCGAACAAGCAGAATCTCTCTGCAATTCATTGAATATCTGGTCGCATGCCACAAGTTTGGGTGGAGTTGAATCAACTATCGAACGTAGACGCAGATGGCCGGCAGAACCAATTGCTACACCTGAAACTTTGATACGCGCATCAGTTGGTATTGAAAATTCGTCTGATCTCTGGGCAGATTTAGAAACAGCGCTGAACGCAATTAAATAGTTTTAGTCTTCTGCTTCGTATTCAGCTTTAATTGCGCGAGACATAAATCGACGAATCAGTTCTTGTGGATCTAGATTGCGATGAACTACCCCAACCACACCTGCAGTGATTGGCAAACTCACACCAGCTTCTTGTCCCAAACGAAGAAGTGGCAAACAACTTTTCACTGCTTCGCAAGTTTCGCGTGTTTCAGCGATAACAGTCTCGACAGTTTTGCCAGATGCAAGTGCAACACCGAATGAACGGTTGCGTGAAAGTGGGGACTGACTAGTTGCAAGCAAGTCGCCTGCACCTGCCAACCCCATAAAGGTTCTTTGGTCTGCGCCGAGCGCAACTCCGAGTTGCGCCATTTCATGTAAACCACGAGTAATCAGCGATGCTTGGGAATTTTCACCAAGTCCAAGTCCAACTGCAATGCCGTTTGCCAACGCAATTACGTTTTTCATTGAACCAGCTATTTCAACACCAATCACATCTCTTGTGAAGTATGGGCGGAAATAAGGATTTGCACACGCTTCTTGAACAAGTTGTGCGTTTTCTTCATCGATACACGCAACTGTGGTTGCGGTTGGTTGTTGTTCAGCAATTTCGTGGGCCAGGTTTGGGCCTGAAAGCACCGCAAGCTGTTTGGAGTCAAAGCCAGTTGCTTGCGCCATAACTTCTGTCATGCGCAGATTACTTTCAAACTCGATACCTTTTGCAAGCGATACTAAAACTGCAGAATTCGGAATTAGCGATTTCCATTCTGCAAGATTGTCGCGGTATGCCTGAGATGGAAGTCCAACTACAACAACGTCTGCGTCAGCTAATGCAACAGATGCTTCAGTCGTGGCTTTGAGTTTTGCTGGAAGTTCGATGTCTGAAACATAAAAAGGATTTGTGTGATTTTCGTTCACAGATTTGGCAATTTCGGGATTGCGAGACCAAAGCACGACTTCATTTCCAGCGTCAACTGACACCTTGGAGAAAACTGTTCCCCAAGAACCGCTACCCATTACCGCGACTTTCACAGATCTCCCACTTCGTTTACGTTTCTGCGGTCCCAACGTACCGCAGGTGCACTCTCGTTGCGAATTTCTGCTAGCAGATTTGTGAGCGCATCCATAATCCGGTCGGTAGCTGCGCTCAAGAGTTCTGCAGTTATTTCACGGTCATAAAAGTCACTTAAATCGACTGCGTCGCCACAAGTCACAAAGATTTTTTGTGGCGGAATTAATTTCAAACCTTTTCGAAATCGTGGAATAACTTTGTGGGCTCCCCATTGCGCTATTGGGAAAAGTGGCGCTTTGGTTGCAATTGCAAGTCGAGCTGCACCTGACTGTGCAGTCATAGGCCAAAGGTTTGGGTCGTAAGTAAGAGTGCCTTCTGGGTAGATAACCGCAGTCCCTCCACCTTGCACTGCAACTTCGGCATCAGACAATGCATTTGCGGCCATCGAGGTTCGACGATGGACAGGAATTTGTCCTGCTGATTTCAAAATTTTTCCGAAAAATGGAAGTTTGAAAACTTCAGATTTTGCCAAAAACTGTGGGAGTCGGCCGTTGTCGTTTATAAAGTGTGCAAGCACCAATGGATCGAAGTTTGAAGTGTGATTCGAGACCACAATCACACCTGAATCTGTGTGAAGCTTCTCACCACCTACCCAAACCCGGCGAGTGAAAATCATCATCAAAGGACGAGCAATGAATGCAATGAAGCGGTAAGCAAATGACTTCTTCATTCCTGTCCTTATCTAAGTTAGTGGCTAATTGTGCTGAAGGTGGAGATAAAAGCGAAGGTCCGCTCCAGCGAACTGAAACGGACCTTCAAAAGGGTTGAAGTTACTTCTTGCGTGAAGTCTTCTTTGCAGCCTTCTTAGGTGCAGCCTTCTTTACAACTTTCTTAGCTGTAACTTTCTTAGCAGCCTTTTTAGGTGCAGCCTTCTTTACAACCTTCTTAGCTGTAACTTTCTTAGCAGCCTTCTTAGGTGCAGCTTTCTTTACAACTTTCTTTGCAGCTGGCTTTGCAGGTGCAGCAACTTTTGCCTTACCTGAAACAACGTCCTTCAAAACCTTTGCAGAAGTGAAAGTAGGCTTTGATGAAGCAGGCTTTGCCTTCAACATGATGTTTTCACCTGTGAATGGGTTGCGGCCTGGACGAGCTTTGCGTGCAGGAACAACTTTCTTCTTGAAAGTACCGAAGCCTGCGATTTGTACTTGCTCACCCTTTGAAAGTGAACGTGCAATTTCGTTGAAAACTGTTTCAACAACTGCAACAGCATCGCGGCGTGAGTTTGATTCTGGAAGTACGCTCTGGATTACAGCGACTAGATCATTTTTCTTCACGATTTTTCCAATCATATTCTCGAGAAAGTGCAAATCTTCCCCGACTTGCACGAGCCAAAACTAAGCATTTTTTACTGTTTTTTGCATCCGACACACACAAAACCCCTTAAAAACTGCTGTTTTTAAGGGGTTTTGGCAAGTAAAACGGTCAAAAACCGCTATTTTTATTGAACTTTTGGTTTGTACGAAGGTCGAGTTGTTTCAAATTCGGAGATGGAATCGACATGCTTCATCGTCAAACCGATGTCATCTAAACCTTCCATCAAACGCCAGCGAACGTAGTCATCGATGATGAATTCAGCGACGATTTCATCGCAAGTAACAGTGCGCTTTTCCAAATCCACAGTCACTTTGGTTCCTGGATTTGCTTCAAGTTTTTCCCAAATCTTCTCAATTACATCTTGGCTAAGTTCGCCAGCAAGTAATCCACCTTTGCCAGAGTTACCTTTGAAAATATCAGCAAAGCGAGATGAGATAACTGCTTTGAAACCGTAATCTTGCAATGCCCAAACGGCATGCTCGCGAGAAGATCCAGTTCCGAAATCTGGCCCTGCAATTAATACTGAAGAACCAGTAAATCCTGCATTGTTCAAAACGAAATCTGGATCTTTTCGCCATGATGCAAAACATCCATCGCCAAAACCGGTTCGGGTTACGCGCTTTAGATATTCTGCTGGAACGATTTGATCGGTGTCAACATTGCTACGACGAAGTGGCGCGGCAATACCTGTGTGAGTTACAAACTTTTCCATCGCTACTCCTTACGCATTCACTAAATCTGCAGGGCTGGCAAGGTGACCAAGAATTGCAGTTGCTGCTGCAACTTCAGGTGACACCAAGTGTGTGCGTGCCCCAGGACCTTGGCGGCCTTCAAAATTTCTATTCGATGTTGATGCTGCGCGTTTTCCAGCTGGAATCTTGTCTGGGTTCATCGCCAAACATGCAGAACATCCAGCGAAACGCCACTGCGCGCCTGCTTCTGTGAAGATCTTGTCGAGGCCTTCAAGTTCTGCCTGAATTCGAACCCGACCACTACCTGGTACCACCCACATTTCAACAGTTGGTGCAACTTTGTTGCCCTTCAAAACACTTGCGGCTGCACGAAGATCTTCGATGCGACCATTTGTGCAAGAACCAACAAAAACGTTGTCTACTTTGACTTCTTTTAGCGGTGTACCTGGTTTTAGATCCATGTATTCAAGTGCGCGTTCGATTGCAACTTTTTCAACTTCGTCTTTTGCATCACTAGGTGATGGAATTGAAGCAGAAAGTGGCAAGCCCTGACCTGGGTTAGTTCCCCAAGTGACGAAAGGCGCAAGTGTTGATGCATCAATTACAACTTCAGCATCAAACTTTGCATCCGAATCAGTGGTCAACGTCTTCCAGTATTCAACTGCCGCATCCCAATCGCTTCCAGATGGAGCATGGTCGCGGCCCTTGACGTATTCGAAAGTTGTTTCATCTGGCGCAATCATGCCTGCGCGCGCACCTGCTTCGATTGACATGTTGCACATCGTCATACGACCTTCCATCGAAAGTCCGCGAATCGCTTCACCACGGTATTCAAGAACATAACCTTGTCCGCCACCAGTGCCGATTTTTGCGATGATTGCAAGAATCAAATCTTTTGCAGTTACATCTGCTGGAAGTTTTCCATTTACTGTGATTGCCATTGTCTTGAATGGCTTCAATGGCAAAGTTTGGGTTGCAAGTACGTGTTCAACTTCAGAAGTTCCGATGCCGAAAGCTAATGCGCCAAACGCACCGTGAGTTGATGTGTGTGAATCTCCACAAACAATGGTCATACCAGGTTGAGTAAGCCCAAGTTGTGGACCAACCACGTGAACGATTCCTTGCTCTTTGTCACCAAGTGAAAAGATACGAAGACCAAACTCTTTTGCGTTTGCGCGCACTACCCGAATTTGTTCTGCAGAAACTGGATCCGCAATAGGCTTTGCGACATCGAGAGTCGGCACATTGTGATCTTCAGTAATCAAAGTTAAATCTGGGCGGCGAACCTTGCGACCGCTATTACGCAGTCCATCAAAAGCTTGTGGGCTGGTTACTTCATGAACTAAGTGCAGGTCGATGTAGAGCAAATCTGGCTCACCATCTGCACTTCGCACGACATGTGCGTTCCAAACTTTTTCAGCAAGTGTCTTACCCATTTGTGTCCTTCACGAATCAGGATTACCTTTGCACCTCAAGCGCAAATTCTTGTAGCGCCTAATGATGCTCCGCTTAAATCCATCTCATCTTGCCATTTTGCATGTTGAGATGGCAATATCACCATATGGACGATTCTAGCGGCGTTGGCGTACTCGATAAAGCGGCGATAGTGCTTGGTGCACTTGAGGCTGGACCTCAAACTTTGGCAGGCCTAGTTGCAGCCACTGGTCTAACTAGACCTACTGCCCACCGCCTTGCGTGTGCACTTGAACATCACCGACTCGTAACCCGCGACATGAATGGCCGCTTTGTTCTAGGTGCGCGTATCACCGAACTTGCTGCGGCTGCTGGCGAAGACAAACTTCTTGCTGCTGCAAACCCAGCTCTATACACACTACGCGACGCAACTGGTGAAAGCGCGCAGTTGTATCGCCGCCAAGGTGATTTGCGTATGTGCGTTGCAGCTGCCGAAAGGATGACCGGCCTTCGTGACACTGTTCCAGTTGGAACAGTGTTAACAATGCACGCCGGATCTGCAGCACAAATTCTGCTCGCGTGGGAAGAACCAGATCGCATGCATCGCGGACTAATCGGTGCAGCTTTTACTGCAACCGCACTTGCACAAGTTCGTCGACGTGGTTGGGCTCAAAGTGTTGGTGAACGTGAAGCCGGAGTTGCATCAGTCTCTGCACCAGTTCGCGCACCGAGCGGTCGGGTTGTCGCAGCTGTTTCGGTTTCTGGCCCTATTGAAAGACTTACCCGCCAACCAGGAAGATTGCACGCTGCTGCAGTGGTTGCGGCTGCACA
Source organism: Micrococcales bacterium (assembly GCA_024640585.1). The sequence continues at coordinate 1,051 of JAHEEQ010000014.1, read as the reverse complement.
AAGATTGACCGATGCACTAAAGCGCGCCGCCACTCAACCTGGAAGATAGGAAAACTATGTCTGTCGAATTTTTCACCACAAAAGCTGGCAATCGCATTGATTATTTTGATTCAAAACAAGGCGATGGACTATTGATTTATCATGCTGGTACTCCAGGTGCGGGACCAACAGATGAATGCATTTTGGAAAATGCCGCTAAAAATAATCTGCGAGTTGTACAACTAGTTCGCCCAGGTTATGGAAATTCAACTCGAGTAAAAAATCGCAATGTTGCACAAATTGCAGACATTGCAAATGAATTAGCAGACCATATTGGTCACGATAAGTATGTTGCATTGGGATGGTCTGGTGGTGGACCGCATGTTCTTGCAAATGTTGCTCACAAATCAAACCGTTGTGTCGCTGGTGTTTGTATCGCTGGAGTTGGTCCATTTGATGCCGAGGGTCTTGATTTCTTGGCAGATATGGGACAAGACAACATCGATGAATTTGGTGCGGCACTTGAGTCGGAAGCAGCTTTGCAAAAATACATGGATGCAGCACATACAAGTATGAAGGATGTTCAAGGATCTGAAATTATTGATTCGATGGCTTCCCTGCTTCCGCAAGCCGACCGCGATATCTTGACTGGTGTTTATGCGGATCACATGGCGGAAATATTTCGTTGGGCAATCGCAAACGGAACTGATGGCTGGTTTGACGACGATATAGCATTTATTAAGCCGTGGGGCTTTGATTTAAGTGAAATCAAACATCCAGTTTCTATCTGGCAAGGCATGCAAGACTTAATGGTGCCAACTGCACACGGCAAATGGTTAGCAGCTCATGTTCCAAATTCAACTGCGCATCTACTAGAAGAACATGGTCACTTATCCATCGGCGACCTAGCTTGCGAAGTTGGAATTGCAGAGCTTGCCCGGGAGCTGAACAAATAAAAAACCCGCCGAAGCGGGTTTTTTGAGTAGCCCCGACGGGATTCGAACCCGCGCTACCGCCTTGAGAGGGCAGCGTGCTAGGCCACTACACAACGGGGCCGCGATGCGGTTTTGGA
>JAHEEQ010000222.1 GCA_024640585.1 Micrococcales bacterium | reverse complement strand
GTTGAAACCAACGAACCCAACTTAGTCGCGGTTAGACCAACCGGCGCTCTCTTGACCATACTTGAGAAAAGCGCAACTCTAGTGGCAGTCGCTTTGCGGAAAGTTGCATCATGCAATACCAGTCGCTCGGAATATCGGAAAAACGCTTTCCCAAGAGCAAATGCTCTAACGCCAACAACGGCCACCGACAAATACATAATTGCAGGCCTCTGATCAGCACGAGACAGTAGCCACGCTGAAGTTGCAAGTAGAGCAATCGAACTTACCGCCTGCAAAATCGAAATAGTCCACCCGAACATGAATTTACTTTTCAAAATTCACCAACCTATCGGCTAGCTGTTGATATGCAACTTGATGGGTAATCACCGTAATTGAATAATCTTGCTCAGAAAGGTTTTTCAACTCTCGCCAAATTGAATCGGCATTCTTTGAATCAACGGAAGAAGTTGGTTCGTCCAAGACTAGAACCTTCAGGTTCTTAGTTTTTAATCGATAAAGAGCTCTCGCGAGAGAAACTCTCTGAGCCTGGCCTCCGGAAAGCCCTCTTCCAAAATCATCCAATACTTGATTTGAATCGACAACGTGCAGCTGACAAAAGTTCCAAACCCACTTAAGAACTTTCGCATCAGGTTTTTCAAATCCAACAATATTTTCTAGTACCGTACCCGGAATCAAACTTGGATCTTGCGGCATCCAAGCTAATTTACTGAGATTCCCACCTGAAATTAATTTGTCTAACTCTTTTGATTTACCCGAACCAGATGGACCAATCCATAGCTCTAAACCTGGCTTCGGAATCCACGGTGACTTGTACTCCGAGTTAGTGACTGAAAGCACATCCAGGATCTTTGACGCTGCCGCAATTCCTTCAGAAGAAGCGTGATAGTTTGCCCCAATCATGCGGATTGGCAAATAGGCGTCTGGAGCCAAAATTAATAAAAACATTGCCAACGAAAAAGCGACATGCCCGTCGATAAGCCTGAACCCAATGGTTACAGCAATGAGTGCAACCGAGAGCGATGCTGCTAGCTCCAAGACAAATCCAGATAAGAAGGAAATGCGCAAAACTTTCATAGTGCGCATGCGCAACTTTTCGCCAATGTCAGTAAGAACACCTTGCTGATGTTCGATTCGGGAAAATAGTTTTAGCGTTGAAATTCCCTTAACTATTTCGGAAAAGTGGGAGCCAAGTTTGTTTAGAGATTCGAACTGTCGGTCTTGCTCGGTTTTTGTTGCAATTCCGATGAAGATCATGAATAACGGGACAAGCGGAATAGTGAACACCAAAATCAAGGCGCTTAAAGGATCAGCAAAGAAGAACAGCACCACTAGTAGTGGTGTAACTACCATTGCGTAAACAAACTGCGGTAAAAACTTTCCAAAGTATGCATCAAGAGAATCAAGGCCTCGAGTAGCAAGAATTGCGATTTCTGCCGATGATATATCTGCAGTTGCAAAATCGGTTTCAAGCAATTGTTTTCTAAATTGTGTTTTTACGCGAGCCGTCACTCGTGCTGAGGAATATTCCTGCAGCCAAGGTAAGAAAACTTTTATTGCTAAACCAACAGCAAACCATAAATAGAGTCCTGAATCGATTGATTTCGAATGAGCTAAGTCTGCAATAACTTCAGCAATGGAGAAGGCTAGGGCTACTGAGGCAAAACTGCCTAGAAGCCCTAGCCCAACCAATACAACCATCCACCAACGCACCGATTTCGCGCGTGCGATTAATCGAAGGTCAAGTGGTTTGATGATTCGTCCTAGTGTGCGCCGACTGGAATGTTCTTGCGACTTACGCGCTTACTGAACACCCAGTAGGTCCATGCTTGGTAGGCAAGTACTAGAGGCAAACAGAAAACAACTACCCAAGTCATAACCGTCAACGTGTAATTCGTTGAAGATGCATTCTCAATAGTTAGCGAATATGCAGGATCAGTGGTCGAAGGAAGCACATTCGGAAATAGAGCTGCAAATAATGAACCGACCGCGGTCATTACGGTAAGCACGAGCATTACGAAAGACCAACCATCACGTGTGAGGTAATTGAAAATCAATGCACTAATAAGAGCGATTGCCGCTACCCCGCTTAGCAGTAGCCCCAACCAGGTGAAGTGAGCAATCAGTGTCCAGATTAGGAAACCGGCAGCCAACACCGTGGCTACAAGCCCAACCTTGGTTGCTAGAGTGCGTGCACGATCTCGAACCTCGCCAGATGTTTTCAAGGTGATGAAGACTAAGCCGTAAGTAAAGAACAAAGTCAACGTGACTAGTCCACCTAATAAGCCATAAGGATTCAACAAGGTGAGTAAGTTTCCTGTAAAGATGTGTTTTTCGTTAAGTGGAACACCCTGAACGATGTTGCTGAATGCTGTTCCCCAGAGCAATGCAGGAACAGCCGAACCGATAACGATCATCCAGTCAAAGGTATTTTTCCAGCG
>JAHEEQ010000211.1 GCA_024640585.1 Micrococcales bacterium | reverse complement strand
TCGCCCAGCAGCAGAGGATTCAATTCTTTGCCACTGATTCCAACAACAATCAATTTTTAGATTAACCTTGCAAAACCGGACTACTTCTTAATCAATGGTACGCCTCAAGGGGGCAGGTCAACCTGCGAGTAGAAACAGTCAACCGCTTCAAAGGCCAAAGCGCCCCTGTGGTGGTGTTTTGTGAAATTGACTTTGATGAACTGAGCGTTGTGAATTACAGAAAACTCTTTGTAGGTATGACCCGAGGACAACTTCGCGTAGAGTTGGTGTTGAGTGACAGAGCAGCCAATTTGCTTGTTGCAAGTATTGAATAAATGCAGTTTGCCTAACTATCGGACGGTAGCCTCATCACGATCGAATGCAAAGTTTAGAGGCATAGCATTTCTAAGTTGTCTTACCTCTGCCAAGATATCAAGCTTGCTTCGAACTTTGGCTTCAAGCAGTTCCGATACCCTACACTTATGACGTACTGCTTGTATAAGCAATTGATCACCCTCTTTTAGCCCAAGATCTTTGACCAGAGCTGTTGGTAACCTGACTGCCAAGCTTTCACCACATTTTTTAACTTGCATGAGCACGGACTTTCTCATTTCCAAGTTCTTTCTATAAACTTGTATTGAAACTGAGCTGACGCATTGAAGCAACGAATCTAAATTTTGAATGATTTACTAAATTTAGCAGCTTGCATAATTGGGGTCAGATCAACATTAATTTGGTCAATAAGTGGGGTCAGATGAACATTAATTTTCTCAGCACTAAGTTCTTTGTGAATCACAAAAAATTAATGTTCATCTGACCCCATTTATTGGAAATTAATGTTGATCTGACCCCAATTATTCTGAAATGAAGAATGCAAGAGGCTAATCAATTAAAGGAATGCCAGCCCGTTTGATGACATCGGCCAACTCGTTCCTTTGGTTTCTTGAAGCAACTGCCATATCTTGTCCAAATAAAGGCAAAGGCGGCATGCCACTCCGTTCGAAATACTCTTTCATGTCCTGATCGCCCATAGCAGGTTTCAAAATCTTAATGATGCGATCAACGATGTCTGGCGGTGTGCCCGCCGGTGCATAAACGCCTAACCAATTTGTAAATCTCATGGTGGGAATTCCAAGTTCTGCAGTAGTTGGCACATCAGGCAAAACCGACAAACGCTCAGGCCCCATCACTGCCAAGCCTTTCACTTTTCCATTTTTAATTTGAGGGGATGAATTATTGGGTGAGTCAAACATGGCTTTGACCTGCCCTCCCAAAAGATCAGTCATCGACTGTGCTGCAGTTTTGTAGGGAATGTGCTGCAATTTAACGCCAGCAATGCTTGCAAAAACTTCACCCGCTAGATGAAGCGCTGTTCCATTGCCTGAAGATCCATAAGAGATCATCTCTGGATTGGCTTTTGCGTAGTCAATGAATTCACGTAGATTTTTAACTGGCAGGGATGGATGAACAACGATGACTGAAGCTGACCCCCCTGTTGACATGATAGGAATGAAATCTTTTTCTGCATCGTATGGCATCGTTTTGCGCACAACAGGTTGAACGATTTGTGTCGAAGCAGAAGTGATTAACAAGGTATAGCCGTCAGGCGTCGACTTTGCTGCAGCAGCGACACCAATGGTTCCGCCGGCTCCGGCCTTAGCCTCTACGATAACCGGCTGCTTTAAACCCGCCTGAAGTTTGCCTGCAATTAACCGCGCAAAACTGTCTGTGGGCCCACCAGGAAATGGGTTAATGATTCGAATTGTTTTACTTGGATATTCTTGCGCAAATGTCTCAACAGAAATAAAACTGAAACAAACCAAAACAAAGGCAATTAAATTGCGGCGCATGAATCACTCCCCTAACAATCATTCGGAAATTTTCTTGACATCAATTTGATTTTCTAATCATGATAGGTTGCAACTTTTTCCACACACTAGTAATAAGGTGAAACCCCATGGCTCGACTTCCGTACCTCGATGTGACCGATTTGGCACCAGAACACAAACACTTACTCAAAAGAAACATCAACTTGTTGAGACTTATGAGCCATAGCCCTAAAGGGGCAACTGCCTTTCACACCATGGGGCAATACATTCGGCATGAAAGTCCTTTGAACCCCCGATTAAGGGAAATGGCCATTTTGCAAGTTGGCTATTTGACGCGCTCTGTTTACGAATACACACACCACATCAAAATCAGCAGAGACTTTGGTGTCACTGATGAAGACATTCGTGCGATCGCTGCCGAAACGAAGGGTCAAAGTACCAATCTTGATGCACTGACGAAAGCTGTATTGCGAGCTGCGCGCGAAATGACTCAAGGGTATGCCGCCACAGATGCAACATTTGAAACCCTCAAGTCTCACCTCAATCATGAATCAGTAACGAATCTTGTGCTGATCATCTCTTTCTACAACGCAGTGGTTCGATTTTTAGAGACGATGCAAATTGACAATGAGCCAGA
>JAHEEQ010000011.1 GCA_024640585.1 Micrococcales bacterium | reverse complement strand
GCACTATGGCGTGCTCTCACCTATTCTGCACGTCGTACCCTTGCAGCTGCTCAGTTATCACACGGCATGTGCACGTGGCACGGATGTGGACAAGCCGCGTAACTTGGCTAAGTCGGTGACCGTTGAGTAAGGTGGCTAGGGGGTAATTTACTTTCCCCGTCCGTCCCTCTTTTCCACCTGTACAGAGGTCGTTTTTGATCCTTTTAAGACCTTGTAACCCAAGGTCTTTTTCTTTGGGTCATTCCACTTGATTCCGTCACCTACGATGGGGTGTTTGAAGTGGATGTCGAGTTCGTGGGCTCGTGTCTTCCGATTGAACTTTGCCTCGATCTTTTCAACCAGCCCCTTGAGGTAAAGCTGGCGCAGTTCATCGGTCAGCTTCTTCTTCTCTTCGATCTCAACGCCGAAGTTGTCCATCCAAAAGACCCATTCCTTCTTCTCGGCTTCACCTCTGAGCTTGAGACGAAGGTTCGTGATTTCGGTTTTCAGGCGGTCAGCTTCATCGTTCATTCGAGCAACGGCAGTTTTGTAAGCCTTGTCGTCCATTCGCTTGAGGATTCGGTTCGCTTCAAGGTTGCCGATGGATTCTTGAAGGCTTTGAAATAGGGACTCGTGCTTTCGTAGCTGGCGCTCGTAGCCTTTCATCTCTTCAGCAGAGGCGGCGGTTCCTTTGATTCCGTGCTCAGCGTAGACACGTTTTTTGACCTCTTCTTTGAGGATGCTGGAGTTTTTGTGAAGGTCTAAGACCGTGTCGAAAACCGCTTTATCCGTGAGCTGGATGTTCATAGCTCGGTCGAATCCACACCCTGTCCCACGCTGATAGTGCGTTGTGCTCTCGCCTTCTTTCGCCCAAACCCTCTCCTTGTTCGGGCAGTAATACATATATTCGCTCTTCGCTGGCTTGATACGTCCCGCCATCTTGCGACCGCAATGACCACAAACCATAAAGTCTCTGAGGAGGTAGAAGTTCTTGGTCGTGGCGTTCTGCTGGTCTTTTCGACTTGCCTTCCTCTTGCGTTCTAGGTTGATGGAGTTCCACGTGACTTCATCGACCAGCTTGGGGCAGGAGACTTCGACCTTTTCGCCTGAAACGCCGTCGGTGTAAACATAGTGACCGAGGTAGTGAGTGTTGGTCATTAGCGATTCAATTGAGCCAAGCGTCCACAGTCCACCTCTTCGAGCTAACACTCCGTTTGAATCAAGCTCCTTTTTTATGGAGGCAACGGAATTGCCTTTCAGAGCTTGCTTGAAGATTAACTTGACCCACTTGGATTCACTTTTGTTTTCTGCCAGCTTGCTATTACTAATTTCATAGCCGAAGGGTGGAACGCCACCGTGCCAGCAACCAGTCTTCACCTTCATCAATTTGCCGATTCGAGAGCGTTCGGCTCGGACTGAGTTTTCGAATTCAGCAACAGCATCGAGCATCTGTTTTAGGAGCTTGTCAGACGGACTAGAGAGGTCAAATTGACCGTCTTTTGTGTAGAGTGTGACCCCTTGCTTGTTGAATTCGTATCGAAGGATGGAGGCGACTTGATCGTTTCGTGAGAGCCTAGATTGGTCGTAAACCCAAAGATGCTTAACTTCCCCCGCCTTAATCGCTTGGAACAACTCGTAAAGCTTTGGGCGACCTTGGATGTCATCGTGGTGAGAGCTTTTGCCGCCTTCATTCCAATGTTCAACAGAAAACTTGAGGTCTTTCGCCTTTTTCTTGCCTAGCTCCAACTGGCTATCCAGAGAGGTGCCTTTGTCAGCTTGAACGACCGTAGAAACACGGGTGTAGATGTGAAGCGTTGTGTTGGGGTTGTTTCCTAGTTTGGTCTTTTTAGTCGCCACTGATTACTCCTGAGCTTCGTTCCAAATGGAACTTTTAGACGAAGGTTGAGACCGTTGAATGAGACATTACTACCCCGTGAGACTTGCCGAGCCATTTCGAAATGCGGCGAAGACTCATCCCCCTGCGTCTCATCACCCTCATCTCCTTAATGATTGCCTGCTGGTCTGGGTTAGGAACGAGCTTCTCGCCCTCAACCAAATAGCCAAAGCGGGTGAATCCTCCAAGGAACTTTCCTTCGGTTTTTTGAACCTGTTTAACTTCACGAATCCTAGTGGCAATTCTTTCACGCTCGAAAGTGGCAAAAGCGCTCAAGATCGTGAAGATGACTGAGCCAATTCCGTCGTTGGTGACATCGCCACCAAGGTCAATGAAGTGGACAGACACCCCTCTTAGCTTTAGTTCGTGAAGTGTGTTTAGGGCGTTGCGTGTGTTGCGAAAGGCTCGGTCAAGCTTAGAGAAGATTAAAACGTCGCCGCTAGAGAGCTGCTCAAACAGTTTGGCTCCTTCAGGGCGTCGCTCAAACTCAAGGCTGCCGCTTACACCCTTCTCAGTGATGAAGTTCTCTGGCTTAATCTCGTAACCCTTGAGCACGGCATAGGACTGAATCTGTCTAAGCTGGGTCTCAAGGCTTTCGCCTTCGTTGGCTTGTTGAAGGGTGCTGACACGGATATACCCAAAAATACACATTTTACAAACCCCTGTATTACAAAAAGTTCATTAATTATACCTAATTTACTAATTAAATCAAGCACTTAGCTCGTTTTTCGTAAAGACCGCTTTCAGGCGCTTCTTACGGTCGTTCGATTCGCTGTAACGGGCATTACGCAGTTTGAGCAATTAAACTGATTGAAAGCGGCTAGCTAAGTGCGCAAAAAAGAAAGTGTGATGACGAATGACAACAGCCTTGTCTCCCCGTGAAGTGCTCAATAAAGCATTCTTAAAAGTTAAACCAACAAGAAACCAAATCGAGAGCTTCAAAAAAGAATTGGCATTGTTGGTCAAGCACGTCGACACAAAAGAGTCAGAGGAAAACCAGAAAAATCTTCTTATCAACTTTCTGAAAAAGTCGCATTTCGAAGAAGACTACTTCATCAACACTAAAGACCGAATTGATTTAGTTATCCACAACGGCAACACAGCTAAAAGCTCAGTCGGTGTTTTGTTTGAAGTGAAGAGAACGGCGAACATTAATGAAATGCCTTCCAAGGAGAGGTTGAATTCGAAGGCTTTACAGGAGCTACTTCTCTACTACCTTCGAGAGCGCATCAGCTCGAAAAACATTGAGATAAAGCACTTGGTCATCACGAATACAAGTGAGTGGTTTGTATTCGACGCCAACCTGTTTGAGAAAGTTTTTGCTGATGATAAAAAATTGGTTAGGCTTTTTAAGGAGTTTGAACTCGACAAAGGCAAGGACACAGGCTTCTTCTATTCGCAAATCGCATCAGATGCGATTGAAAGACATAAAGACTCCCTTGAGTTCACCTACTTTGACTTGTCAAAGCTTCCGAAGAGCTCGCTGAACGAGACGTCAAAAAGTGACAGCAAACTAATCCCACTTTACAAAATCCTATCTCCAGAGCATTTGCTAAAAAAACCGTTCTTGAACGATAGCAACAGCCTGAACAAGAATTTTTATTCAGAGCTTCTTCATCTAATTGGATTGGAAGAGGTCAAGGAAGGTTCCAAAAAACTCATTAAGCGAAAGCAAGAGGGCGAACGGAATGGAGCCTCTTTGCTTGAGAGCGCAATGGTCCAAATTAAGACCAAGGGCAAGTTGTACCAAGTGCGTGATGTTGAGCAATACGGTTCTAGCGAGGAAGAGCAAAGCCAGCAAATCGCTTTGGATTTGGCGCTAACTTGGATAAATCGTTTGCTGTTTCTCAAGCTTCTAGAGGCTCAACTAGTCAAGTACCACAACGGTTCAAGAAGTTACGCATTTTTGAACACTGAGCTTGTGAAAAGTTACGATGATTTAGAGGCACTATTTTTCCAAGTGCTGGCAGTGAAGCCTGACGAGAGAGACGAACAGAACAAGGAAAAATTCAAATTCGTTCCGTATCTGAATAGCAGCTTGTTTGAGCCAACGAAAAAAGAACACGAAGCGCTTTTCATATCAAGTCTCAGTGATTCGGCACGCTTGCCGATTGTTAAAAATACAGTGCTTAAAAATGAATCGGGAAAACGTAGAGCTGGTGAACTGCCAACACTTGAATACATCTTTGAGTTCTTGAACTGTTACGACTTTACGACCGAGGGTGGCGAAGAAATTCAAGAGGACAACAAGGCTTTAATCAGTGCTAGCGTGCTTGGATTAATCTTTGAAAAAATCAACGGTTACAAAGACGGAAGCTTCTACACGCCAAGCTTTGTCACGATGTATATGTGCCGTAGTGCCATAACAAATGCTGTAATCAAAAAATTCAACTTGGTTAAAGGCTGGAGATGTAAAAACCTCATAGATCTATTCAATCAGATCGATGACAAGCGTGAGGCAAATGAAATTATCAACAGCATCAAGGTTTGCGATCCAGCTGTTGGTTCGGGACACTTTCTAGTTTCGGCACTTAACGAGTTTATTTACATCAAGTCGAAACTCGGTTTGTTGTTTGATAACGAAGGAAAGTCATTAAAAAATTACAACTTTGAACTCGTCAATGATGAGTTGATCGTTACGGATGATGAAGATGCGTTTGTTGAATACAAGCCAACGAATAGAGAATCCCAGCGTGTTCAAGAAACATTGTTCAGAGAAAAGCAAACAATCATTGAGAGTTGTCTATTTGGCGTAGACATCAATCCAAATTCAACCAAAATTTGCCGCCTTCGTTTGTGGATTGAGCTGTTGAAAAATGCGTATTACAAGGAGAGTGGAGAGCTAGAGACGCTACCTAACATCGATATCAACATAAAAACGGGTGATAGTCTGATTAGCAAGTTTGGCATTGATGGCGATTTGAAGGAGGCGTTGAAGAAAAGCAAAGTGAGCGTTTCCGATTACAAATCAGCAGTTCAAAAATACAAAAATGCGAGTGATAAATCCGAGAAACGCCAGCTGGAAAATTTGATCGAGAAAATCAAAAAAAGCTTGAAGGAAGAGATTCTTGATAGCGACCCGAAGTATGTAAAAGTTCGACAACTTGAACTTAATCTTATGGTGGTTGAGGGGCAGAAGAGTCTGTTCGAATTGGATGCGGTGAAAGTTGCGAGCAACAAAAAAATCATTGAAAAAATCAAAGCTGATTTGTTAGTGGCTAAGAAAGTTGTTGCTGATATTGAAGAGAACAAAATTTACAAAAATGCTTTTGAGTGGCGCATCGAATTCCCCGAGGTGTTAGGTTCCGATGGCGGTTACGAGGGCTTTGATGTAGTGGTTGGAAATCCTCCATATATTGATTCAGAGACGATGGTCAAAGAAGGCTTGGAAAGTCAACGTGAATTCATTGCTGCGAACTTCAAGCTAACAAAAGGCAATTGGGATATTTACATTGCTTTCTTTGAGCGTGGGCTTGATTTGCTCAAAGGACAGGGAGACCTCATTTACATCACGCCTGATAAATGGTTGTCCAAGGGGTTTGGTCTAACCCTTCGTGAGCAGGGGCTTGCCAGCTTGACTGATGTCACGCAAGTTGGTCGAGATGTTTTTGAGAATGCGAAAGTCGATTCAATCATTTCATTGTTCAGCAAAGAGAACACGAAGTCTTTGACTCTTGGGAAGTTTTTGGAAAATGAATACCGACAAGTAAACAAAGTAGACAAAGTAGATGTAAAGCCCCCCTACGCAATTGACTATCTTTTTTCAGAGAGTCTTGATTCGCTTGCTGCTGTTGAAAGGGTTAATGGCAAAGTCAAGGACTTTCTAGTTTGTGAAAGTGCTTGTGCTACTTCTGATTGCTATGAGCTGAAACCGTTCATTCAAGAACTTGATGCCTCTACCGAGCAAGTGGATTATTACTTTGTTGTGAACACTGGTACTTTGTCAAAGTACACAACTCGGTGGGGTTCTAAGGAAATGACCTACCTGAAATCAAAGTACTTGAAACCAGTTGTGAAAAAGTCGATCTTTGCTGAAAACTTTAAGAACACGTACTACACAAAATCTAACTTGCCAAAATTGATAATCAAGGGGCTCACAAAGTTAGATGTGTCTTTAGACCCTTTGGGAACGACTATTGCGGGCAAATCAACGCTTGTCGTTACATCGATGGATTTGACTAAGCTCAAACTTCTTTGTGGTGTTTTGAATAGTTCTCTCGCTATCAAGTATGTTGCTGAGAAGTACGCGTCGGCTTCATACAACGGAGGAGTTAGTTTCACCAAGGAAATGATTAACGAGTTTCCTTTCCCTTTAGGTGATAGTCCGCTAAAGCAGCAAATTGTTAGTCTTGTAGACCAAGCTATTGCTAATCCCGCCGATGTTGATCGAATCCAAAGTCAGATTGATTTGTTAACCCTTGAGTTGTATGAGTTGTCTGATTTAGATGTTGCTGACTTGTTCGGCGTTAGTTCTGCTTCTTTGTTGGTCAATGAAATTCACTAAGGAATGGTATGTATTGGAATGATGAAAAAGTTGCGGGGCTTTCGCTTCAAGATGTAAAAAATCTCCTTGAGAATGCCAAAGCCAAAAGCAATCAAGAGGTTGTCTCTTTATGTGAAACCGAGTTAATTTCACGTAAACCAAAGCCAAAACCAATTGCTGGCATGCCAGATGGTTTTGTGCGTGTCACTCGCAGCGATCGATCGAAGATAAAAGAGGCGGATGTGTCGCATCTTCTTGTTGAATTGGCGAATAAGCTTTCTTTGCGCTTCGATTTCAGTACAGAGAAAGCTCGTGCTTTATCGGTGGGGCATAAGCGATTCATTCCCCATAAGCTTTTGGATTCAAAGGGCAAGGCCAAAACTGGCGGGGCTCAGAAGGCTGGTCGAGTTGTGTTCGATAGATACATTTCGTATCGACTTCAAAATGAAGTTTTTGCTTTGCTCGGAATCCTTTTTAATGAAGAGGATGAGATGGGTGTTCGTTATCAAGTCTTAGGTCCTTCGACCATTCTCACTAACTTCAAACCCCTTAATGAACTCCGCCCATATCTGATGGACGGTGAGAAGATTGGAATAACTCCAGGAGGCGAGGAGTTCTCCAACTTTGAGGAAGCAGCAACCCGATTCACTTGGATGATTGAACAAGTCGCTCCGAAGCTTTAAGGAAAGACCCCTAACGACACATTCTTCACGGTTTGTGTCGCTTTGCGTTTGTACCTGCTAACGGTGGCTTCGATCGTGCGTTTCAAGTGATAGGAAGGCACCTCGCCTTGCTTTTCACATTCGTCAAGTTCTATTTGGAACTGGGGGAGAATTTTTCCAACTTCCCACAGTTTCTTTTTGGGGTGAGCCTTGATGAAGTCATATACCTCTAAGGTCGTTCGCAAAGCCTTGATGTTGGGTTGCCCTTTGAATTGAAACTTCGCTCGACTCCTCTTTGCGTATTGGCGACCAACGCCCCCCTCCTTACGATCGGCGAGAAGGCTCCTAAAACGGGCGAGAAGGAACTTTTTTGGCAAGTTCAGGGGTGCGGCTATTAAAAGCTGTTCGCCCTCTAGAGCGTCTATGTCGTCCTTAGACACTTCCCGAAGGGTGGTTGTCGCTTCAGGCTCAGCGAAAAGCCTCACGCCTCGGTTTTCGTCCTTCCACCACGCCTTGAAAGAATCCCCTCGAACATCCCCAAAGTCTGAATAAAGGTTTGAGAGTGCGCCAGTGCCACCAAGTTCGCAAGTTTTGATGTACTCCTCATTGCGCTTCAAGTAGCTCCACCAATAGAAGTAAACGGTGTCCTCCCAGTACCAAGGTCTCTTTGGTCGCTTGTCTGTTCCAAATGTTGGATGTTGGTATGGAAAGTGACGTTGTGGTGTTTTTTTCATTAAAAAATGTTAACACTTTGAATGATTCATTCAGTCTGAAAGTGTTGAAAAACTAAGCTTTTTGAGACAATAGATTCATCGGTTCAGAGAGCTGCGCAGCTAACAAAACTGATGATTTTTAATGGTTTTAATACAGAAAAGGTATTTTAAATGTCTCAGAAAAAAGTTAACGCCTTGATGGCGGTTGGTTCGGCATCTGCTTTGGAAAAATCAGTCTCGGACTTCAAGCTCTACGCTAAACAGACGGCACTCGGAATTCTTGAGATGGGGCGAGTCGTTTATGAGGCTAAAACCTCGCTACGGAATTCAGACGAATTTGCTGTGTTCTGTACACGGGTTGGCTACGATTCAAATTCAAGTTCTATCAAAAAACTGAAACGAATTGGCGAAAAGTACGTCTATCTAAAGAGCCAAGCGCAGCACTTGCCCAACAACTGGACAAGTTTGTATGAGATTTCAGGTCTGACAGAAAGCACCCTTAGCGACCTAATTAGCAAGGGACTGATTCACCAGAACGTGCTTGGTGCCGAAATCAAGATGTTCTTGAAGACCCAATCGGCAGAGCTGATTGAGGAAGGTGTGAACATAACCCAAGTAAAGGAGGTTCTAAATGGAACTGGCTATGGGTTTGAGTGTCAGCTTGAGGACGTGACAGACCTCGCATTCAAGGCTCAACTCCAAATGATTATTGAGAACCTCAAGCGAATGAAGGTGAAGGTCGTCCTGACGAAGGAACTCAAAAGCGCACTTCAACCCGCAGTAGCCAAAGCTGCGTGAAGGGGTGTGTATGAGTGAATTTGATTGGGCTCAAAAGTACCGACCTACGTCTTTCGAAGAGGTAATCCTCAGCGATGAGATGAGGCGAAAGCTGAGCCGTGTAGTTAGTCAGAAAGGCGGTCTCTCGATGTTGTTCTGGGGGCGTCCAGGTTGTGGAAAGACGACTGTCGCAAAGCTGATTAATCGTGACAACACTGTTTTGATTAATTGCTCAACCAATAACTCGATTGACACCATTCGATGGATTGAGAGCAGCTTTCGAACAAGGACACTGACTGGGCAAAGGCGCTTACTGCTACTCGATGAAGCCGATAACTTATCTGCGGATGCTCAGGCGGCAATTCGAGGGGTGTCTGAAGCTCTATCGGAATACAACGATTTCGTATTGACAGCGAATGACCCCAACAAATTGACGGAGGCGGTTCGATCGAGATTCCTGCCTGTTGAGTTCAATTTGGACCTAGAGGAAACCCGTTTACTCGCAAGAAATCGACTTCGTGAAATTGCCACTATCGAAGGATTTTCCAACGTTGAGGACTCTGTGATTGAGCGAGCTATCAAGTTCTATCCAGATCTGAGACGTATGACAAAAGCCCTTCAATTTGAATTAACTGAATGAAAGAGAAATGTATGAAATTAAGCCAAGACACCCGTGAAATTCTCAGCCACTTTGCCACTCAAGGACAGAACTTCGTGTTCAAAGTAGGTAAGCGTCAGTCTATGTATGCGTCCAATAAAAGTCGTTTAGTGGTTGCTGACATTGAAGAAGAAGTCCCTGTTCAAGCGGGCATCGTCGACCTAAAAAAGTTTGTGAGCTGTATGAACACATTTGACGAGCCAGAACTAACGTTTGGAGAAAACTATGCCTCTTTGATTGAGGGGGGGACAGAGGCGAAATTCTGTCTATCAGGTTTGGAGTCACTGATTTACCCCACAGGCGAATTGAAATTTCAAGGAAACGGACTTCAATTCAAACTGAGTGAAGAGTCGGTCAAAAAGATACTGAAGTACCTAAGGGTAATGAGCTACAAAGAGTTGACGATTGAGTCACGAGGTGGCAAGGTCGTTGCCCGAGTTTTGTCTGCCCCGCAGTCGGACGAGGACCAGCTTGAAATTTCCTTGGGCTTGTGTGAGCAAGCCTTTTCACTATCGCTGAATGTCGAGGGACTCAATTTGGTTCCTGACTCGTATGAACTATTCCTATCAGAAAAAGCGATAGTGAAACTCAAGTCGACCACAAAGGAGTTGACCTATTTCTTGGCTGTAAACGGGATTGTTTATACAGAGAAGGAGCAGGTTAATGTTTCAGAGTGACTTAGAGGTTGCGTTCAATGAAGTGGTGAAACCGTACGAGCAGACATTTTTTTGGGCTTGGGATATGTACGAGTCAGCACTTGAAAAGTTCGTGAAAGAACAACTTACAGGTGTTAATGAGTTCGAAAGGGAATATGAAGATGCCGAGGAAGTTGTTGACTATATGACTGTCATCGATCCTGATCCAACTCGTCCTTGGAAGATTGATGTGTTGAGGCACATCATTGAAATGGCAGTTTACGAACAAAGAATTCGATGAAGTTTCAAAGACCTCCTCTCGGAGGTCTTTTTTTTGCCTAAATAGTTTTACGAAACGATTACGCAGCTCTCTGAGACCGTGACGCTTCCGTAGAGGTCGCCTTGTTTGCGCCCACCCTGCTTTATTGACTACGTCGATAAGCCTCACTACACCCTAAAGAAAGAAGAGACAAAATGATTACGAAGATTGAGGAGCTAGAGGACAACGAGCACAACAGAAGATATGGAGCAGAGATTGTTAGAAAGTCTCTGGCAAGTCCGAGAAATCAGTGGAGACAAGAACTAGGTTGGATTCTTGAAAGTGATGAATGGATTCCATTCGCCGTAACTGTGACTTTCAAAGGATTGGTTCCGTATGAAGCCAATGATGGAATGAGGAAGGCGACTGACTACGAATACAGAAAGCGTGTGCTCAACAAGGTGCGTCGTAGGCTCTGCCGATCAGGTTCAAAATGGAACCAAGTTTTACCAATCGACTACTTTAGGCAGTACGAGTATGAGCAAGGAAGTTTTTTTAAGCCAATTCCGAGAGCCAACTCGCCGCATCACATTCACGCCTTCTTGCCTATCAAAAAAGACCTTGCTAGTCGCATTTTCGACTTTGAAAAAGGTTTGCTGGATGGTCGTCTTGAGAAAGACCTCCGTTCAATTGTTACTGTCTCTAGCTTTTTGATTGAGCCAGTGCGAACTGATGAGGCAGAAGATTGGGCTAGGTATATGTTGAAAGGTAAGAGCGAAATTGATTTTCTCGACTGAGTAAACAAACGTTAAAAAATCCCTAAATAGAAAAACAGCTAAAAAAGGAGTTTTGCGTGAACAACAAGGTCGGTCGAAATCAAATTATGGGAATCAGAACAACCCACGACTTCGTAAATAAATTTGATGGATTGTGTGAACGCCTCGGATACAACAGATCTGAGGTCATTCGTTATTGCTTAAAGAAATTTTTTAATGAGCACTTCAACAACACTGAGAATTTTCAACGAGCTCGGAAGGAGATGTTCTGAAGATGAGCTTTACGGAATGGGTGAAGTCTGAAAAAAAGAAAAAGAAGGAAAAGAAAGATGAGCAACGAAGCAGTCAAACTCACGGAGAAAGCGGGAACGTCCATCAGCAAGGACAAGCTGCTGGAGGTCATCCGCAAGTCGCCCAACAAACAGTTCACCTATTCCCAGTCGCTGAACTCTAAGGTGGTGACGGTGGTGGTGACGCTTTAAGCTAAGCCCCCTAAATCGGCGTACAACTTATCGTAAACACACTCTCTGACTCGCCTATCAAAATCTTCCCGCTTGCGTTTTGTCTCAAATAATAAATCAGAGACTTTTTCTGCGAGGGCTGTTCGTTTCGATAGATGATTAATCAAAATATCAAAGATGTGATGTTCTATCTCTACATCAGCAAAGAAGAAATTCCTCTTTCCAATATCGAAATCAATATCCAGCAATCTTTCAGTCAATGACTTAACTAGCTCTTGTTGTAGGTCGGCGTATTTGTCCATCACTACTCCTGCTCCTTCCAACCTTTTTCACGTCCAAGTGACATTGATGCCCAATGTTCCTCAAGTGCTTCTTGTGGAATCTCTGCGATGTTAGGCGTCATACGACGACGAGATACCCAGTCGTTATCGTAGTGATTCCACCCTACTTCAGTTTGTGGATAGTCTAAAAATTTTGGAAATGGGTTGGATTCAAAATTATTCATACGTGCCTTTTTTATTCAAAGCTAAGTTACGGAGTTTTTAGCCAGCTATCAAGCAAACTCCCAACGTAGTCCGCACCCAGCATATGCCCTCGACCTTCGGCGATGGTGACTGGCACTTCCAGCTTAGCGAAGAAACTTGTGACACCAGCAGGACTACTTTGCCAATCTTCTGAGCCTGTGTGAACTTCGATATTCATTGGGCGAGGAATCTTCCCTTCGTCCAATAGTTGTTTCAGACGTTCAGGGTAGGGTGGCTCGAAGGTTCTAGCCGTTGCCTCATCTTCAAAGGTGCCAATGATTGGCGATAGCAATAAGAATCGCCCGACATAAGGTGGTAGTTGAGGCAGGGCATTTAGGAGCAAGTAAGCTCCGAACGAGTTCGCAACGACCTTAGATTCAGGCGTCCAAAAGTGGTTTTGTAAATCGTTGGCAACAAGCTGAACTTGCTCCAAGAAAGGTAAGTCTCTGAACTGCTCACGGGTCTCACGACCAGAAACATCAAAGCCTCTGTCCATCAAACCTTGACCGAGTCCCGTATTCAGTCGTCCACCCCATCCAGGTAGGTAATAAACAATTTCAGACATTGCGTTTT
>JAHEEQ010000190.1 GCA_024640585.1 Micrococcales bacterium | reverse complement strand
GACTAGTGAACTTGCTTTCATTTGGTTCCTCCTTGTGTGGATTTCGCCTTTAGTGCTGTTAAAACCTTGTCGGGCACGAGTCCGCTCACATCTCCCCCATGTTTGCTAATCTCTTTTATCAGCGAAGAAGATAGATAGCCGAATTCTGGATTAGTAGCGATGAATGAAGTTTCAATTTTCGCAAGGCGGTAGTTCATCTGCGCCATCTGCAATTCGTAATCAAAGTCAGATACTGCACGTAATCCTTTTACGATAATTGAAATATCGTTTTGTTTGCAAAAATCTACTAACAGTCCCTGAAACGAAACCACTTTGATGTTGGTCCAAGCTTTGCAGGCGTCAGTGATGAAGTTGATCCGCTCATCAATTGTGAATAGGGCAGATTTTGAACTATTAGTAAGGACAGCAATAGTTACGGTGTCGTACATGGCACTTGCGCGTTCGAAAACGTCTAGGTGCCCATTAGTCACAGGGTCGAAAGAGCCTGGACAGACCGCGTTACGCATAGGCGAAACCTAGCAAACGCCCGTTTTGACCGAAGTTTCTCCATAATTTCGCTCTTGAACCTGCTCAAATCCGGCTGGCCACTCAAATTGAACACCTCGGGCGCTGCGCTCTACGACCACGACCGCTTCTGTATTCAAATATCCGTTTTGTAGCAAGAGTTGGAGCACTTCCTCTACGGCCGCATTTGGGTATTCGTAAGGCGGGTCAATGTAGACCAAATCAAATTTCATCACTGCAGGTGATTTCAAGAAAGTTTTAACTTCAGCTGTTTTAACATCTACCGAAAACCCAATTGTTTTTGCGTTCTCTTTAATTATTTTTGCGGAAGGTGCGTGATTTTCAATCAAAGTTGCACTTGTCGCACCTCGGCTCATTGCCTCAAAAGCAAATGCACCACTTCCTGCGAATAGATCTAAAATATTAAGTTCGGCAAAACTGCCAAGGCGACTATTTAAAGAAGTGAAAACAGCCTCGCGAACTCGATCCGACGTCGGACGAGTACCTGATGGTGGAACTTTTAGTGTGCGACCTTTAGAGGTTCCAGCAATTATTCTGGTCATCAGGCTTTCTCCAAATACTCGGATTTTTCATCCGATTCAATTTCTGCAATTCTTTTTACCAACGCTGGATTATTTTTCAAAGTTGAATCATTCGCCAGGAGCTGCCAAGCAATTTCTCGCGCATCAGAAATCACATCTTCATCGCGTACTACTTGGAGCATACGAAGTCCAGACTTGCGACCGCTTTGTGAAGTGCCAAGAACATCGCCTTCTCGTCTTTGTTCTAGATCGATTCTCGAAAGTTCAAAGCCATCCAAAGTTTGCGCTACCGAATCGAGTCTTTCGCGCGAAGAACTATCAGCTTCTGAGTTCGTAACTAATAAACAAAGTCCTGCCACTTTTCCACGACCGACTCGACCACGAAGCTGGTGAAGCTGCGAGACTCCAAAATACTCCGCATCAACTATCGCCATCACACTTGCGTTTGGAACATCCACTCCAACTTCAATCACAGTTGTCGCTACTAAAACATCAATCTCTCCACGAGCAAAACTTTGCATGACATCATCTTTGACATCGCTAGCAAGTGCACCGTGGAGTTGAGCAACTCTCAAACCAGTTAGAGGGCCAGTTGTTAGGTAGTGAAACATTTCTTCAACATTCGCTCTACCTCTGACTGCAATTTCGGTGTCCGATTCCCCATCATTTGCTTCTTGTGCACTGATTTTCGGACACACAATGTATGCCTGATGCCCTTTATTCACTTCTTCGCGAATTCTTTCCCAAACTCTTGCCAAATGGGCCGGCTTTTCTTGAGCTGGCACAACATGGGTTGTGATTGGGCTTCTGCCCGCAGGTAATTCTGTGAGCGTGGAAATTTCAAGATCTCCAAAAACTGTCATTGCAACAGTTCGCGGAATCGGAGTTGCTGTCATAACTAGCACGTGTGGTTTTGTTCCTTCAATCGATTTCGCAGCCAACGCTGCACGTTGCTCAACTCCAAATCGATGCTGTTCATCCACAACGACTAAACCCAGATCCGCGAATTGGACTTTATCTTGAAAGATTGCGTGAGTTCCAATCACAATTCCAGCCGCACCACTAGCGGCGGCCAATAAAGCTTCACGCTTTGCAGCAGCACCAAGCGAACCCGTTAATAAAGTAACTTGAGTCGAATGTTTTCCAAGTGGATCGAAAAGCCCATCGGTTGAAACCAGCGAACCAAGCATTGCAACTATTGAGCGATAGTGCTGACCTGCCAAAACTTCAGTAGGTGCTAGCAAGGCTGCTTGTCCACCATTGTCTACAACAGAGAGCATTGCGCGAAGTGCACAAACTGTTTTACCTGAACCAACTTCACCTTGCAAAAGTCTGTGCATCGGATGTGAATTTGAAATATCAGTGAAAATTTCGTCACAAACTTGATTCTGACCATCGGTTAGTTTGAAAGGCAGAAT
>JAHEEQ010000189.1 GCA_024640585.1 Micrococcales bacterium | reverse complement strand
CCTTGCTTGACGTGGTTTTCTAACTTGTCCAGCGGCATGAACACGCTGTGCTCAGCATCTTTTTTGACTTCAAGTTGACCGTCTTTTGCGGGACCAATGACTTCGTACGTTCCTGCGGGTATGGATCAAACCCCCCAATGAAGAATTCAACGTCACTAGGTTGAACTGTGATTGGCAGCGCGTACGTCAGGGAACTGTGCAACACGAGATTCTTGAAGGAGAAAGTGCGATCGCATTCACCGATGGGTCCAATCTTGTCTTCAAAGTTAACTGTGCTGAGGAGGGTGGCAAGTTGCTAACACCTGTTCCGTTTGCTTTGGCTGTTACGCTTGAAGTTGGGGAAGGTGTAGATGTGCCTATCTACCAAGAAGTGCAGGATCGTGTCAGAACGAGAATAGAAATTGTGGGTTGAATTAACGGAAGTTGCGAGTTGTTTTCAAGCTGATTGTGACTGGACTGATGACTTGAAAAAGGATGTGTATGCCTAGTGGATTACCAAGTGCACAAGCATTGTTAGAAGATAAAACTGTCACATTTTTTTCCATTGATACGGACGTAATTCAAAGCCTTGGCTACAAGTTTTCGGCTGGTGCTTTGCATGCATTGCCATTGCAGAGGCCCTCATGGATGACTATTCAACAATCTGAAATTGTTGCGCGTGAAATTCATGCCCATCGCATGGAGCCAGTAGTCAATGCGGCTAAAGAATTAAATTCTGCGATTTCTAATTTGCAAAGACTTTCTGGATTGAATTTTTCCCCGATCGCGGATCAAGTGGCTGATCTTGACGCTGAATTAGTAGCCTCGACGAACTTCTCTAACGAGTTCCAAAAATTTGTGGCGAGCCTTGGAGGCGGGGTGCTGTCAATTGATGGTGAACATTTGGCTAAGCAAATGTTCGATCGATATTTTCAAGTCTCAGCCCCATTTGAAAGCCGGAAAAAGTCTGAATTTCCTGATGCAGCGGCTCTCCTGACATTGGAAAACTACGCAAAGTCAATCAACAAGCAAGGGATTTTGATTTCTAAAGATGGTGGATGGTCTAACTTTGCTAAAGGAAGTGATTGGCTCTATTGCGTATCTTCCTTGGAGGAGTTTGCGGCGTTGTTTAAGTCGACAAGTACGTTGGCAACTGGTGTGACAGCGAAAGTTAGTACTGATCTTTCCAATCCAGTCAGCACTTTGTCTTCTTTAATGCAGCACGCAGTTAACGAACACATTGCGGAAGCATTTTGGTCAGCTGGTGATGTTTGGACTGGTTTCTGTCACCGTGTTGAAGCAGAAATTGATCAAGCACACTACAAAAGCCATTCTCTTGAGTTAACCGAAATTGGAACTTGGTTAGTAGAGCATGATCCAACTATTTGCATAATCGAAGTCAAAGCGGCTATTCAGGTTACTGTTGACGTAATAGCTGAGTTTTTTATTTATGACACTATTGATCACGAGGAACTTAACTTTGGATCCGAAGATGTATCAAGAGAACATGAAATTGAAGTCGACATTTTCATCACTTTGCGTGGCGACTTGGAGCATGCCGCTATTGAGGAGTTAGACACTTCAATCGAAATCTCGGGTGGAGACTATGAAGTTGAGGTGGGCGAGGTTGATCCTGATTTCGCATACGAAGAGTGAGTTTTGCAGACTTAAAATTGATTCCGTTTTACTAATCAGGAGTTTATATGTCCGGAATGATATCAATCGAATGGGAGTGTGTTTCGGACGGAAAAACGGAGCAGGGCGCGCTGTTTAAAGGTGCGATACAAGAACTTTTAAAGTTAGGCCACACAGTCCAAATTTATCACCTCGATGCCAGTAAAGGACCAATCTTTACTGATCCTGAGGAGTTTGGTCATTGGTTTGAATCATTTTGAGTCAAAGCTTCGCTTATCGAAAGTTTCGATTCGCCGAGCATTTTTTTTGAGACTGCCTCATTTGCACGGGCATAGAGATTCTCAGATTCAAATCGTTCAATATCGACCAACCGTTACAAGACCTTGCCTCCGATTTTGAGATAGACTGGGCCCGTGCCATCGCAACGGTAACGTTCGATTGTGTGAACTGATTTATTCCATCTGTTGGCTAGGTCGTTTTGAGTTAGGTGTTTAACGGAATCTGTCATGGTTTTTTCCTTTTTTTTGGGCAGACCATTGACGCGTAGATTCGAGGAAAAAGCCAGCTAATTCAAGAAGGAGCTGCGGAAATTTGTAAGTTATGCACTGCATACGCAAATATCGGTCAAGCAGTATTCAAGTGCCGTTGGTGTGGAATTGAACCAGAGTCCACAATGGACCACCATACACAAGGGCTCGGAAAATCTCCGAGCCCTTTTTCTTTGCTTCAAAGCCCTGTATTTGAAACTACAAGTTGTGCAATGGAAGTGCAGTTTTGTAGCGCACCTGCTTCAGCGCAAAACTGGATCGAATCTTTTCAACCTGTGCGATCGGTGAGAGCTGCTCAAGGATGAAGC
>JAHEEQ010000188.1 GCA_024640585.1 Micrococcales bacterium | reverse complement strand
GAACCTTTGATAAAGAGATTCTGACAATTGTTGGTGATGAAGGAAAAATCGAATCATTTCTGCCTTCACAAGTAATACGAGCATCTCGTCGCGATTCGATAGGAAAGCTTTCGGGTTGGAAAACTGGTGCCGCACGTACACCTGGCAGTGAACAAAAAATTGTTCATAACTTTGATGTTAAGTACATGGGCCATCACTATGGGGCTTCTTACATCGAACACACAAAGTTCCGCGATGCGATTTTGAACTCAACTCCTGCAGAGGTCACGCTCAAAGATGGCGTGACTAGCGTGGTTACCGGTCTTGCTGCTCATAAGAGCATTAATGAGGGCCGAGTAGTAGAAATCAAAGAGCTCTGGGGCTGATGCACACCATCATCCTCGATACCGATATCGGTACCGATGTAGATGATGCACTAGCTTTATCGGTCCTTTTGGGCTCACAAGAGGTTAATTTATTAGGAATAACAACTGTTTATGGTGATGTTCGCCTGCGCTCTCAAATAGCTATGCATCTATGTTCGATGGTAAATCGAGAAATTCCCACTTACATGGGCGAAAGTAAAACGATTTCTGGCCGCGAGGTATGGGTTTCAGGCTCAGAAGGAAAAAACTTTGAGAGTTTAGATTCTTTGGCGCCGCAAACGACCTCAGCAGTTGATTTCCTACTAGAAGCTGTTGCTTCCCAACCTAAAATAATTGATGTCATTGCGATCGGACCATTAACAAATATTGCACGTGCTCTCCAAAAAAATAATGATTTTGAAAAGCAAGTTAAACGAATTTGGATTATGGGAGGCGACTTTACTCAATCCAGAGTGGAACATAACTTTGGTTGTGACATTGATGCGGCAAAAATAGTTTTAGAATCAAATATTCCAATATCTATTTTAGATTTACCAAGTTCGCAAAAAACTATCATTAGAATGCAGGAGATCGAGCAGATTAGAAAAGCACCTGTGTATGGCCCCTTGCTTTACTCAGAAATCATGAGTTGGATCGAACCTAAAAAACAAGCCTGGACAATCCCACATGACCCTATTGCAGTATTATCTTTACTAACTTCTGAATTTTTTGAAACTTCTCCCGCTGGAAAGGTAAGAATTAATCCAAAGGGCCTAAGTTTTTGGAGTGAATCACCAGAAGGAAATGTAAAGCTTGTAAGTCCAACTCACCCAGAATCTGCTGTGCAGAAAATGATCGAACTAATCACCAACTAGTCCAAGGTTTTGCATGAGCATCAACGATTTCTGCTAGTTGTTCCAGCCGTGGAATCGAAATTTCACGTAGTGCCTTTGGAATATCTGCTGAACTAACAATATCGGCCCACACCGCACGACCTGCAAGGAATCCACTTGCGCCACCCATGGCACATGCCTTAACCGCTTCATTAAAGAATGGTTGCTTGACGCCATTTGAAAGTACCACCCAAGGTGAACCGATCGCCTCTGAAATTCTTTCAGCATTTTTAGTTACAAGATTTAAATCACCTTCTCCGTGAAATGGAACCTCGGCCTTGTATAAATCTGGCTTCCACGCTGCTGCTTCACGAGCTGCAATGATTAACTCTTCCTCGCGGTTAAAGCTACGAGATGAATCTGTTGGTGGCTTGACAATAATTTCGATAATTGATGGAAGGCCTGAAACCTCGCAAAGCTTATTAAAATCTTCTACTAGCTTGGCACGCACATCTGGTGACTCATCATTGCGCCATAAAACGAGAAACTTTAGTCCCACGCTTCCGATATCGCGCATGCGAATTGGATCAACATCTGGATCAATTGCGGTATCTGTTGCAGCTCCACCAGCAGGTCCAACCAATAAATCTGCTGCAGCAATTAATCCACAACTACCCTGCAATGCTTTTTGATCAATAATTGCATCAATTCCAAACTCTTGGTCTACCAATAATGCAGATGCGTATGGAGACAATTCTCGAGCAACATCGACTTTAAACTGAGTCAACTGTGAATCTGGAACTGGTGTGCTTTGGTGTGCGGAAAACATTCCTCGCAAAGCTTCTCGCTGATCGACAGCAACCATTGCTAGTGCCCCTGACTGCCGCGCTAGATTTGTTAGTGGTTTTCTCATCGGTGTGCCTCCAGGAATGCATCGAGTTCAGTAGTGGTTGGAATCTTTGATTGGCCATCAAGGCCACGGCATGAAAGTGCTGCTACGGCATTTGCTCTGCGCATAGCTTCCTGCAATGAATAACCCTGAATTAACTGCGCTACAAGAGCGCCATGGAAAACATCTCCTGCACCTAATGTGCTTGTCACATCCACTTTATATCCAGATGCTGTAAGTAAGCCTGTTTCTGGTGAAAAACCAGCACTTCCTGCTGATCCTCGTGTAGCAACAACTGTATTTCCGGCCTTCATAGAATCATTTTCCAGAGCTAGGGCAAGATCAATGCCTGGATAACGAAGTGACATCTGCCGATCAGTTGGGACAAAAAGATCGACGACAAT
>JAHEEQ010000187.1 GCA_024640585.1 Micrococcales bacterium | reverse complement strand
AACTATTTGAGTCGCTCAGCAAAGTTCTTGCAGAGAATCAACTATCGCCACAATCAGCAAGCGCAGCAGTAACTCAGTTCCATCAAAAATTGGTTGAGAAAATTAAGCAAATGAATGCTGTCAATGATGCATTCACAGAACTTGAGGTTCCATACGAAGGAAAGCAAAGTGGCGACTCTGAGATGGAACTTCGCTTGCCTGCACAGCAGGATGCAAAATCTTTAGATGATTTAGCGAAGGATGCAAAAGACTGGCATAGAGATTTAAGTACGATTTCTGAAGTCTTTGATGAGAATCGCAGCGAAGTTAAAGTTAGAACGCTAGCTTCAGGTTCATGGGTGATTTATCTAATGTCTACTCCGTATGTAATTTATGGAGTGGCAAAGTCTATTCGTGGAATAAATGAAATCTTAGTTGGGTTACTCACTACTAAGAAGCTTATCAAGCAGCTTATAGGTGCAGGCAACCCCACAGAAGTAATTGCACCATTAGAGAACCACGCAGAAAGTAAAGTGAAAACTGACTTGGAGAAGTTGGCTATTGAGTTGGTTGATGAATACTACAAAGGCAATGATGAAAGTCGTAGACAGGAACTGAAAACAGCACTAGGACAGTCTTTGAAAAGATTAGCTAGAAAACTTTCAGAAGGTACAAAAGTTAACCTGAGAATTACGCCTCCCAAAAAGCCAAAAATAGCAGAAGATAGCGAGCCAACTGATGTGGAAAAGCATCAAATTGAAGAATCAGACGCTGTTCAACTGTTAACAGAGCAAGTGCAGCAGGATTTAGATTCCATGCAGTCGCTAGAGTCTGATATTCCCATCTTGCAATCTTTACCTGCTCCTGATGACGCAACTGAAAAAGACAACTAAATTTTGGAAGATTTGCTTGCACATTCACTTGGTTGACATAAAAGGTCTATGGCAATAAAGTTGATAAATGCCCTCAAAGATACAGACCACACATGAAGTGTTGCCAAGAAAGTTAGTTCTCTATCGTCGTAACAACAGTGGAGCTTGGCAGTGCAGATTTAAGTGTGGTGGCGTGTGGCAACGAGCCACAACTAAAGAAAAAAATCTTGAAAAGGCGAAGGAAGCAGCGCACGAACTCTTAGTGGCAGCTGAAGTTCGCAGAAAAAACAACCTTCCAATCGTCACACGAAGATTTCGTGATGTTGCTAATCTTGCGATTGAGCGCATGGAGCAAGAGCTGCTGAAAAATAAAGAAAAGCTCTCGCTCAAAGGCAAGAAGCAAGCTCGTGGTCTTGTTTCCATGAAAGACTACATAAGAGTCATCAAAGAATATTTGATCCCCATTCTTGGTAAGCGACTAATCACAAGCATTGATGTGGTTGCACTTGACCATCTAGAAGTTGAGCGTATTGCACAAATGGGCAAAGAGCCAACACGCAGTACTTTGTTAACCCACAACGCTGCATTCAATCGTGTTTTTGATGAAGCACAAATGCGAGGCTTTGTCACAGAATCAAATCGTCCACGACTTGAGTCAAAAGGAAAAGACTCACAACGCAGACCATCATTCTCATTGAATGAGGTCAAAGCAATGCTTGGTCTTTTTGATTCATGGATTGAGCGCTCTAAGAACGAACTTTCAAAAGAGTCACGAATCATCATGCGTGACTATGTGGAGATATTGCTAGACACAGGAGCAAGACCTGGAGTTGAATTGCTCAACTTGCAGTGGAACAAGATTGTTGAAAACAAAGTTGAACCAATCGTCAAAAAAATTGACGATAAAAAAGATGAGCATGGAGATTTCCCCACAACTCTTGACCTTCAGCGCTCAGTCACTATGTCAGTCAGTGGGAAAACAGGTGCGCGTGACATTGTTGGAATGCAGCGAACAGTAGAGGTCTTGAGAAGAATTGCAAAGCGTCAATTTCCTGACATTGAGCAGCCCTTGCTAGAGCCATTAAAAAATGTTGCTAAAGCGAATAACAAGGTGTTCGTGTTTCATCGTGTAGATAGTTCTGACCCATCGTCAAGTTTTCAGAAAATGTTTGAAGTGTTCTTGCGTGACCACAGCTTGTTAGAAGACCCAAAAACAAATCAGCATCGTGTCTTCTACAGTTTGCGTCATACATACGCAACATTTGCTTTGACTAACGACCAAGTGCCAATTCACACGCTTGCAAAGCAAATGGGCACAAGTGTCTTAATGATTGAGCGTCACTACAGTCACTTGAAAGTGGTTCAAGCAATTAATCAGTTACGAGGTAGCGAGACAACACAACTCATTAATGCAGGTGGTGTGATTGATGAGATGTATCACTCTCAAGTTGAAAAACGGAGAGCTGAAAGAAAGCAAAATAAGCGTAAAAAAAATTGACGCTCAAAAAAAACGCCCACAGATTTCTCTGTGAGCGCTGAAGTTAAGTTTAGTTTTTTACGCACTGATTGCGCCTTGAGAAAGTTCACGCTTTTTTGCATGAGCAGCAGCTCGCTCTTGATTGA
>JAHEEQ010000008.1 GCA_024640585.1 Micrococcales bacterium | reverse complement strand
AACCAGATCGTTGAGCGCCCTCGTCTAGCCGCCTGATCTTCAACTGAGGTGGGCCGAATGACTTTCGTTCGGCACCACCCAGGCATGACGACAGATGAAAGACCGCAACATCAGTTGCGGCAGATGCCCCTAGCGTTTTTTACAAGCTCTCTAAACCACAAATTCATACACGTGATTTTATGCAAAAGGCACACTTGTTACTTGATGAGTTTTGTGAATCACTAGCTCAAATTCACAAATGCAACTTTGAATTCATAAATTTGCATTTTTATATTCTTGTCTAAAAAGTAAAAAGCCACTGACCAAAATCAGTGGCTTTTCCATTTTGGTGGGCCCACCAGGACTTGAACCTGGGACCAAAGGATTCCGGTTTGTGCAGCTTTCACTACTCCCTGGACTTTGCCTTCACCATAGCTTGCGCCGTAGGTGGGTGCCGTCAAGTCTCTACACCTTCAAGGTGATTGCTCACCAAGCTTGGCTCGGCGTTGGCATATGCATCGCTGCACTTAGCTTTCGCCGACTTTGACACCATCCCTTACACAGTTTCCACGCGTAAGGCACATTTGAAAAATATGAGTCCTCTGCTCTAACCAACTGAGCTATAGGCCCGAAAAACTGATTGTACTTTGCCCCTTTTCAGCCCCAAAAACGCTGCTTAAATTTTCAGCAAAGTGTGGAAGCGGTGTGGAAGCAAATTTTGACAACCGTGGCGCTGTAAGTTGTTGATTTTATTGAGGATTTATAGACAACTTAAGTTCTTAACTTGTTTATGAGACGATGTACTTAAAAAAAATCTAGTTTTTATGCGGGTTACAGCGTGGTTTTAAAACTTGTAGAAGCGTTTGTAGAACTTGTTGTAAATTTTTGTATCAAAAAAAATTTTGTTTGAGCACCATACACTTCCCAAAGTATAACTTCAAGCAGTTGTCACCAAACTTGCAATTTGCAAGTTAGTCATCAACAAGTGTAGGGAGTGTCACCACATTGCCAACACCGTACTGACCTTCCAGCAGCCAAAGTGCATCTTGGTTTGAATTTGCTTTGACACGTGTGCGCACAACCATGTTGTTGGACTGGATGCGTACCATTGCTTCGTATGTGTTCATGTCAGCTTCTTGCGTTAGTGAAAACTACCCTGATAGCAGTGACGCAGCTCATGTCCAAGCTCATGCATAGTCGTTTTTTCTCCTGTAACAATCAAGCAAGTTTTTGGATGCCAAAAACTACAGGCATTTAATGCAAAACCAAAGCCACCTAACCCGCTTTCCTTGCTGATTGCTTCACAAGTAGCCTGAACTTTATTTGTAGGTACAACCATCCAACTAACAACTAGAGTTTCTTTGCGGTTTAGTTTAGTGCTAAAAAACGCATCCCCATCGCGCCAATCAGCAGCAAGTACAGTACACGGCAGGAGCAGCGCAGCAAGAATAGCTTTGGTTTTTGGTTTTGGTTTCATTCAATACTCACTCGTCAGCATCACTACCCACTCGCGTTCATTCCAACATGCATATAGACGGATATGAACAAGCGGAAAGTCGGTGTACTCAATAAACTGACTTGCTAATGCATTTCCATTTCCATCTTCAATACCAACAATTGCAGCTCCATCTTGTACCGTCATCATTAGTACAGTGAACGGATAATCAATGTGGTCTATGTTTAATAAATGTGACCAGTACAAGTCCAGCAACCAAAAACACCCAGCTTGTTCAGCTAAGTACTTCACGCCATCTGTACCTACAAAATCAGCACGTATGCGGTAGTAGTGCTCTGTTCCAATAAATTGCTGCAACTCTTGTTCAAGCTGCTGTGCATTGCATTTCATTTAATTTCTCCTGCTCAATCTTCACTACCCATATGTCACCCATTTGTTCGTCATATGCTTTAGTTGCGTAAAACTTGTAAGACGCATAGGCATTGCTGCGATCTACACTGTTAGAAAGTTCAAATTGATGAGTGAAAGCAGTAAGCACAATGCCGCAACTTGATGCAACTGCAATACCCAAAACAAAATCACTACGCCTTCCAACGTGCAGCAAGTAGTTGCAAGCAGAACGAACAATCCAGTAGTACTCGTATTTACGATCTAAACGAAGGTGCTGCATTTTGTTTTTGCGATAAATGACTGGGTTATAAACCCGCATTTCATCGTCTAAGTAATGCGCCAACCCAGCAACAGTGCGCTGGGCGGCATCACTAATCAGCTCAATATGCACAGCAGTGTTTACCGTTGAAAACCACCGCGAATTTGTCCGCTAACAGCTTCAATCTGTGCGTCCAATTCACCAGCAATCACAGCCGTGTTTACTGTTTCCAGCGCAGTAATCAAAGCAGCAGCGTTTGCGCACTCAACGGCGTTGCTCTTGCCGTTCAGCATCAACGTTTTTGCACCGTAACGCACTTGCAACAGCACTTTGTTTCCATCAACAAACCACCATTGCTTTACACGCTTGGCTTGGGT
This sequence comes from Micrococcales bacterium, assembly GCA_024640585.1. Next base: position 10,099 of record JAHEEQ010000008.1, on the reverse strand, counting down.
TACTTGTACACGCTCACCTTCTGCGTTCGTAACCATTTTGATGCGGGTGGGTGCGTATGTTTCGCCGTTTTGCAATGCACGAGCTAGCGCAAGCTGCTCCAACACTTTTACGCTGAGCTTTGAACGGCGATGTTGAACTGGGTCTTTTTGTGCAGGCTTTTTAGCTGCTACCAGTTTGAGTGAAGTGAGTGTTGCCATTTGCGTTTCCTTTCAAAGTTGTTTGGAAACACAAATTTAGTTTCAGCGCCATACATGAGCAACCAGTTCAATATCTGCTGACAGCTTTCACTTCAATCTTTTATTGTTTTTCTGTCGGTGCAGCTAAATACTTTTATGAACAAGCGACAAATTGCTCAAGCAAATCATCAATACATAGGCAATCTCACATCTCGTTGCACACACGGCTTAACACTTCAAACCAACCTCAAAACACGCAACATCAGTAATTGGCAAATGGAAAGGCACGTAGAAGACGCAAACAAGGCAATGTACGAATTTAAGAAAAGGCTGAACTGGCTGCTGACAGGCAATGGCTACAAACGAAGCCCTCAAAAACTACCAATAATCATCGTGGCACTAGAAGGCACGCAAAACACATATGATCACAATAGGACATTGCACTTTCACTTAGCCCTAGGCAATTTTGACCTAAATAGGCTTGACGAGAATTTCTTACCCAATCTCATAAAGCACTGGCAACGCACAGGCGTAGGCACAAATGACATTCAAATTGAGTCACTCATACATGGTCGCGAACACGGATGGGGAACGTATATCAATAAAGAGCACAACAAAGGCAATGATGTGTGTGTTGATTTCATTCATACACAGATACCAAGTCACTTACTTGCAGATTGACCCAGTGTTATCTGCTTGAGGTACTTGACGTGGTTGCTAGCTGATACCAGCTAGTTATATTCACACGTCTATCAAACATACATAGAACAAATTCAAGAAACAAGACTAACCATTCAATATCACTATGCCTGTCAATTCAATCAAAAGCGAAGTTTCAAGAAAGACATAAATTGCAATAACACCGCATTTTTGATTCAAAATATAGGTTTGAGTGCCACACGCCAGATAATCTAGCGAGCGAGGGCTCTAAGCTGGGGATGTGGGAATTAGGTGAATTTGACAGTTTGGAACGTCAAATTATTTGACGCTAGATCAGACCCCGCTGTAAGTCCAATTGAAAAGTTTAACCCTAGTGATGGTAATAATTAGTGATCTTTTCTTGCAATCCACTGAGTATGTTCACGCGAAAATGCATTTTCAGAATCGCCCACAAAATCAGATAATTCTTTGTCAGTTACAACAGCACCCGCCTGTTCACGAATAAAGCCAATTTCATGTGCGGCTAAGGCGTAAGAAGCTGACAATTCTTGATATCTTTTAGCTTGTATCCAAGCCAGCAACCCAGCTGCCACAGTAACCAGCACATCGACAGGCAGCAATAAAGTAAGAAAAGCAACTTTCATAACTGCACATATGATGGCTAAACAAATAGTGCCAATCAGAATTTTGTAGTAAGTATCGGCGTTAGCCATACTTTTTGATGCATTATCCGCATACCAATTCTGCTGATCGATCACTCTATTTTTTACATACACTTTTAGACGATCGCTTGTTGAATAGCCCCTAATCAAAGCCATTTTTTGCGTAATCTGTGCGCCACTAAGATGCGTAGTCAGCAAACCTGCAATGGCTGTATTTTGTTCAAGTACTGACTGCAACTTCTCCGTTAGATGTTTACGATCCACATCATCACTACCATCAAAAGGCTCAGACTTAGTTACATAACGCCAAGTTAACGTTTTTATAGATTCCGCAATCGCTCTAGCTGAATACCAATTTTTCTCAGGCCTAACCAAGTACAAATGTAGTGCAAATGAAAGTGCTCCAAGAAGTGCTAATGCTTGAATAATTGCTGATGTCTTACTTGCTTCGCACATGGAAAGAATTGCCGCAATAGCAAGAAGAACTAAATGCCCAATAAGTGATCGGAAATATGCATTTTGCGAATTAGCAGCAAGCGTAGAAGCCGCTTGATATATCGCAGGATAGTCACCGCTACTAAACAAAGCAACTCCCTCAGATCTTGGATCTAATTGCACTTATTACGCTAGCACTATTCCAGCCAACAACGATATGTGCAGCATCTTGAACTACTTGAGGCATGCGTTCACTACCCCAAGGCCTTACTCCAATGATCACTTTATTCAGCCTTTTGGCTTCATTGATTTCATATTCAATCCAGCCACTATGGGCAGCATACATCCCAGCAACAATAACAACGCCTTGCGCAGGATTGATTTGAGCAGTAATACCTTTTCTCAAACCCGTTACAGTTTTATCAGGCAAAGCATCTGTTTTAGGGATGCTAGAGTTTTTCCAATAAAAATTGGGTTCATCATTAAACCATTTAACCATTGTTCTATAGCCATCATCGTATTCCCATGCATGGCTTATAAAAAGCATTCTTATTTTCAGATCAGGCATTTCATTCCCTTTCTAAGTCTAGCTCACTAATTCGCGCAATTTACTATAGCTATCAACTACGTCATAGCGCACTTTATCCACATCAATGCGCTTGTTGATCTCTTCAAAGAACTTCCTAGCGCACTTGATTTTGGACTTTTCAATCTCACTCAGTTGCATTGAAGACATGGAGCCCTTTGTCTCAGCTACAAAGTAAACGTGCTTCACATCACCATGTTTGAAGGAAATTGCCCAATCAGGGTTGTATGAACCAACTGGTGTGGGTATTTGGAAGCCACGTGGCAGTTTGGCGTACACAACCACTTCTTCGCTTGTGTCCAGCTCTTTAACGAAGTTGCGCTCCACATTGGAATCTGTCACTACGTAGTCGTAGATATGACGCTTCAGCTTATCCCCAGCTTTAGAGAAATCCTGCTTGGACTGTGTGCTTGTGAAAATATCAACGTCGTGTGTTTCAGCAATTGGGTCATACGCCAAATGCTCAATAATGCAGGTGGCCTTTTGTTCATTAATGAGACGACTACTTTCAGCTATAAAGCTCTCAGGATTAGTCCTGAACTGAGCAAACACAGGCTTAGTTATACCACCAAGAATTGATACGATAGTTGCACGAGTGAGCTGCGTAGCCTCAGCAATCTTGCCAACTAGGTCGTACTTGACTGAAGAATGGGCTGAGACACGCTCACTTGCTGTTTCAGTCTCAACGAGCTTGAAGGCATCACCACTCTTTACATCATCATACGTAGCAGTATCAGCTTGCTCACCACGATGCACCGTGTATTGCAAAGGCGTAACACGCATCTCAGCATCCAATGTTGCTATGCACTTGGCAATCAGCTCAGCACTATCAAAGTGAACGCTGTAAGCAGCTTTACGGTTAATGCGATTCCAAAGTTCCTTGAACTCTTTTTTCTCAAAGTTAGCGTTCAATGGGTTGATCTTTGCGCCACGATCATTCTCAGGCATTGGTAGCTGTTCATCATTAAACACGGTTTCAATAAGTGCAAAAACTTGTTCCGCATAGGGCTTTAACTCAGGTGGAAGCTCTGCAACTGTGCCAGTTCGCTTGTCTTCGTGATACTTCTCAGCAATCCTATCCAAGTCATCCGTGTAGTCGTTCTTGACTAGGTACTTGTAGATTTGCTTTGCGATCTGAGGTGTCACAGTCACATCGCCTGAATCTGTCTTGAATACTTTTCCTGAGAAGTAGGATTCGTTGGCAACCCTTGGACGCTCTGAAAGGGATTCGCTAATGTCACGCTGTAACGCCGTTACAAAGTCTTTGTAGCTTTCGCTAGCTACAACTGTAAGCACATTGACTTGATGAACTGTAGCTGGATTATCCATGCGATCACCAAGCTGATTCACAGACAAACGCAGGCCACGCCCAACTTCTTGCCTACGTGAAATCGTATTGTCGCTATGCTTAAGGGTGCAAATCACAAACACGTTTGGATTGTCCCAACCTTCCCGCAAAGCTGAGTGTGAAAATATAAAGCGCACTGGTTCTGCAAACGAGAGCAAACGCTCCTTGTCTTTCAGGATCAAGTCATACGCATCCACATCATCTGTTTCAGTAGATTTTTTACCAGTTTCAGGATTAACAAGGCGTTTGGTCTTCTTATCAATTGAGAAGTAACCACTGTGCGTCTGGCTAGCCTGTATGCCACGCAAGTATTTGTTGTAAGTCGTATCTTCTAATGTGAGGACTTCGTTCAAAGCGTTGTTGTACTCTTCCTCAAAAATACGTGCGTATTCACCTTGCTCATCATCTTGGCTGTAATCACGGTACTTCACAACCTCATCAATAAAGAAAAGGCTAAGCACCTTGATGCCTTGCTTGAATAAGACCTGCTCTTTTTCAAAGTGTGCTTTGATTGCTTCACGGATTTGGATGCGGCGCAATGACAATTCATTCACGTCACCAACAGCTTCCCCTGCAACAAGCTCAATACCATTCGTGAAGCTAACAGTGTCAGTGTTTGCGTTTATGTCCGCAATAACGTAGCCATCACGGTACTGCTCCATGCCATTTGATTCGTCATAGAGATTTTGCCCCTTTGAGAGCTTGCGAATCACTCGCTTGTTGCCATTGTTCTGCTTGACCTCAAATTCAATACGAGCTTCAGGTGGCTTGCTAGCACTGACCTGAATTCCTTCAAGGTAAAGATAGCTGTTAGTGCCTGACAAGCCTTTGACAGAAATACCACGTACAGCAATTTTCTTCACCAGCTTTTGGTTGTACGCATCCAGTGCGTCAAGGCGATGAATCTTGTTATGCGTAGTCTTATGTGTAGCAGAGTAGCGCAGCATGAACAGTGGGTTAAATTCCTTCAAAGAATCTAGCGTCTTTGCGCCTTCCATCTTCTGTGGCTCGTCCAAGATCATGATTGGCTTATTGCCTTTAATCACATCAATAGGTCTACGCGACTGGAAATCATCAAGTTCCTCATAAATCCTACGTGCATCCTTGCCAGTCGCATTGAAGGCTTGAACGTTAATAACCATGATATTGATTCCTGCGTCTGAGGAGTAGCTTTCAAGGTTATGCAACTGCTTTGAGTTGTAGATAAAAAAGCGAGCCTTCTTCCCATAGCTTTCAAGGAAGTGATCAGCCGTGATCTGAAGTGACTTGTAAACACCTTCGCGGATTGCAATACTTGGCACAACAATGATGAACTTGCTCCACCCATACAGCTTGTTAAGCTCAAACATTGTCTTGATGTAGCAGTAAGTTTTACCTGTACCCGTTTCCATCTCAACATCAAGGTTTACATGGCATACCTTTGTGCTGACTAAGTTTGCGGAAACAGGCAAGTTCTGACTACGCTGCACTTGTGCAATATTTTCAAAAATCTTGCTGTTGCTGATAGTGAAATCTGAGTTTCTAAAACCAGCATCAAACATGGCTTCAGTAGCATTGCTTGCCTTGCCAGGGTCAACACGATACTGAACAGCACTTGTAGGTGATTGGCCTGCAAAGCAGTCCGTAACAGCCTGTACTGCTTGTGATTGGTATTGCTGGACTTTGAACTTGAGCTTCATAGTCTGGCCTTAGATGCACTTAACTTCAGTGCTTGGTGAAACCAGTTTGAAGATTTGCTCCACGTTGATCTTCACGCTGTCTGACTTGAATCCAGCATCACGGAACACAACACGCAATGGTTGTTTCTTTGCTAGCTCTTTCACAAACTCTTCATCAACACCACCACTGCTATCAAAGCAGGCGGCTAATGCGTTCTGATCTACGAAATAAACATCTTTGCCATGAATGGATTCCTTTTGAATTGGCAATGACAGGTCAACGCCCCAATCAAGGAGCACTTGGAACAACAAGTCTTCAGGCGTTCTATCTGCCTTAACGTTGTCTGCCTGATCGCTCAATAGGTCTTGGGAGACTGCGTCAGGGTTGTAATAAACATCTGTCAAATTTGTAGTATCAACCCTCAAGACGCGAAACCCAACATCTTTATTCCATCCTAAAAGCGGAGAAGAATTCGATATCTCATGGCCCGCTCTGCGCATACGCTCTTTACAAATATCAGTTATGTACTTAAACCCAGCCTTATACGCATCACTCTTCTCTGAACAAAGTTCAGGCATCTGTACTAGTATGAAACGTCGCGAACCGCCTGTTTCTGCATTTAATTGCATAACGGAATGTGCTGTAGATCCTGAACCTGCAAAGAAATCCATGACAATATCGTTGTCATTTACTCCGCAAATTTTTTGCAGCCAACTTATTAAGTTCTTTGGCTTTGAAAAGTCAAATGGTATTCCTAATTTTATTAAATCCTTTGACGCTTCAGAATTTGGATACCTATCAAGAAAAGTTACTGGCCTCATACCTGTTACAAGGCGATCTTTTAAATAAATTTTTGTATATATATTCCATTTAGACTGATTTCCATGATCATCAATAAGAGGCGAAGTTTTAGTTTCTTTAAACACCACCAAATCCTTCGCAACCATTTCATGGAAAGAGGGTTCAATTACTCTCCATCTTTTATTTTCAGGTGGAATGCATTTAGAACCATCAGGACATTCAATAAAATAACGAGCATTCCTACTACGCTCCAGTGTCAAAGAAGGTTGATAAAGTCCAACAATATTATATTTGCTATACGAATCTTCAAATTTAAATAGCTTAATGTAGTCTTCATCCTCTTGGGATTCTTGATCATTGAACCCTGCTAAATCATCTATAGACCTTGCATATGCCAATATGTACTCATGAGATGGGGAGAAGAATTCACCACTATTACTCGTTAGTTTTGATTTTTTTGCAATTACGCTGATGAAATTACTTTCACCAAATATTTCATCGCAAACTTTCTTTAGATTTGCCTGCTCATTATCATCAATAGAAATGAATATGACACCATCATTCCTGAGAAGGTTTCTTGCAAGCCTGAGACGCGAATAAATCATACTCAACCAATCAGAATGAAACCTGCCATTAGATTCAGTATTGGAAACTAAACGATTCCCATCTCCATCTAATTGCTCTGATTTTTTGAAGAATTCATGAGATGCCGTTGCAAAATCATCCTTATATACAAAATCATTGCCAGTGTTATATGGCGGATCTATATAGATCATTTTTACTTTACTAAGGTACGATTCTTGTAATAGCTTCAAAACCTCAAGATTGTCACCTTCAATAAAAATATTTTTAGTTGAAGAAAAATCAATGCTCTCATCAATTACTGGACGCAATGTTTTATTAATTGGAGAATTAGAAAGCAATAAAGCATCTCTTTTACCAGGCCAATTAAGTGCATACCTTTCTTTAGAATCATCTGTAGCGATTAACGATAACTCTTGTTTCAGCAATTCAAAATCAACGCGATGATACAGTTCTCCACTCCCACCCCTAGATTCAACTACACAACTAGGAAATAAATCGCGGATTCGATCCACATGTTCTTTTGCCATATCAATTGAATGCATTTTCATTTTTTCCATTTTTAACCTTTTAACCAAGCAAGTGGTTGAGCTCTTCAACCATAATACGCAGCTTTGAATTCAACTCTATTTTTTTATTGAATTGTTTCTCTGTTTGAACTTTCTTTTTCAACCCATCAATTAATATAGTCTTGGACTTGATGGCCGCACCACGCTCAACATAATCCTCTAAAGATTCGCCTTGCTGTTCCTTGGTCACAGAAACTGCACGAATAATTTGTTCATAGACGGCATTTAAGCTCAAGCTAATGTCCAATGGAATTCGCTCAGCATCGTTTGAGCAGATGCTAGATTGCATGTAGTAACTTATTTTCCAACCATCAGCGATTAATCTTGTTTTTAAGGCGCATACAGTTCTTATGCCTGATTCAGATTTGATTTCAAAGATGATTGGAAATTGCACTGCCTTATCAATGCAATGCAAAACATCTTCGCTTATTTCATCACCCTTCAAAGCAATTTCAAATACCTGAATCTCTGGCACATCTTTTGTAGACTGAACGTTGATTGTTTCAGGCGCTAGCTTGTACAGCCATGTAATCTGATCAACTTGTTTAACAAACAAATCTTTGAGCTTGTTTGATACGTTTCCGTGCTCATAAAACTTAGTCTTTGGAATGGTCTTACCAAAGAATGCGTTTTTAGGATAATCAAACAAAACCGCACTCATAGCTAGCCTTGCACCACAATGAACGCAACAAGCTCAAACTCATCAATGCCAGCAATAGCATTCACAAGGGCTGTTGTTTTACCTGACGTGAACAAGCTATCCAAATCCTTTTCTTCTTTCACATCAATCATGCTCTTGATGGCTGAACTTAGCAGCTCTGAGTAAAGACCCATTTTTCTACCATCAGCAGTTTCTTTGTTGAATTGCTTACACACTTCAAGCAGCGGTTCTGACTGCCCTTTGCAGTTAGCTCGCACCAAGTCAAGCAAAGGCTTAACTTCAGTATGGTTAGCAACTACATTGCCATCTACATCAACGTACACAAGGTAGTAGGGATGCAACCTGTTGTACTGATTCACGTTCACTCCATCATTACGATTTCGTAGCGTGAATATTGCTCCAGCAGGCAAACCCTGATCAGGTTTGGCTGGAATAACGGTATGCATACCATTTGGCAATGCTGCGAGATCGCCATTTGCTTTGACGTAGTTCAGCAAGTCCATTCTGAAATCATTCAAACCAAGGTCTGTGATGGATATGCCCGTCTTCAAATCTTCAAGCTCTATCACTTCTTCTTGTAGCTTACGTAATTGCTCCTTGCGATAAGCAACATCGTTTGCCTGAGAACTTAGCACGTTGTCGTCACCCGTAGCCGTTACGTCCGCAATCATCATGCGGCTTTCAACACGCTCTTTTAGGTTGATGTACTCATCCAACGAGATGTCAGGCCAGTAGTTCACAAGTTGGATAGCTGCGTTTTGAGAGCCAATACGATCAACACGCCCAAAACGTTGGATGATACGTACAGGATTCCAGTGAATGTCATAGTTCACTAAGTAGTCACAGTCTTGAAGGTTTTGACCTTCTGAAATGCAATCTGTGCCAATCAATACATCTAGCTCAGCAGACTCTTTTGGCAGAACAATCGCTTTCTCTTTTGATCTTGGTGAAAAGAGCGTCAGTAATTCTTGGAAGTCGTAACTCTTGCCAATTGTTGATTTGGGCGTATCCTTGCCTGTAACCCTACCTGAGTGCAATCCACTGTTCTTCAGCAAGTCATCTGCTAAGTTTGCGTACAAGTAGTTAGCTGTATCTGCAAAAGCAGTAAAGATCAAAACTTTCTTATTGCCTTGATTGATAGGATTACTAATCTTGTCAGCAATCAATTTCTTGAGGTGCTGCAACTTCGCATCTGCATCAGGTGTAATCTTACGCATTGACTGTAGCAACGCATCAATAATTTCTAAGTCTGTGCGTAGTTCATGCGACCATGATGGCAAATCCATATCAGCAAGGTTGATCTTTACCTTACCGCCAATCTCATTAGCATCTGACTCTGGCAAGTCATCCTCATCTGCTTCTAGCTCCTCAACGTCATCTGTCCAGTCTTTAACTGAAATAGATTTACCGCTTTTGTTGAACTCTTCAATTTTCTCAAGCGTCTTCTTATGACTATCACGGAGACCTGAAAGTGTTAAACGGAATGCATCTACGGAGCTTTCAAGTCGCTTAAGCAAGTTAGTAGTCATCAATGCCTGAAGACTTTTTTCTCGATCCAGCTGTCTTAATTTGCCCTTACCGCCCTCTACTTGCGTGTCGTATAAGTCTTCATATTTTTTCAAACGACTTGGCAGGATATAGCTGATAGGCGCATACACAGCCAATTTCAGCATTGAAAGTTGTTCAAAAATTTGATTAAAGCTCATCACATCTTTGCGATCTGTGAGCTGGCAATGGAAAGACAATGGCTTTAGACGGTCTGGGAACCTGCCAATGTCAGTAGTGTCATAGAAATTTTGAATGTGTTTCCGTGACCTAGCGATAGTTACGCTATCCAACAACTCAAAGAAATCAAATTCCAACGAATCAAGAATGGCACGGGCAGTTCTTTGTTCTGGTGGCAACTTTGCCCAATTATTGAAGGCCAGTTGAGCATTACGAAAAATATCTTCAACAGAT
>JAHEEQ010000179.1 GCA_024640585.1 Micrococcales bacterium | reverse complement strand
GGCCTGCAAGCATCTCTAAAGTAAACAAAAACTATTACGCGTGAGCAGCGCGTAGAACTAGGGCAGATCGGGCGAAAACTCGCAAGGTCTGCCCTGGTTGCATTTTTAGGTCTGGAGATTTTGCGCCAGGCAAAGTTGTATCAATTTCGATGTGCCATTCCGAAGCCCAATTTGAATCAGGCAATGTGAATTCGACACTTTCGCCACCAGAATGCATGATTACAAGGAAGGAGCAAGTCGAGGACTCATCTCCGTTTTGAGTATTTTGATTAATGAACATACCTAAAGTTTTAATCTCAGTATCTAGCCATTCATCTTCATCAAATTCGATTCCAGATTTACCAAACCAAGCAATATCTTTTGGACCACCCACCAAAGTTGGAGAACCCCAACGGTAGTTGCGGTGATGAAAAGCTGGGTGTTCTTTTCGCATTTTCATTAAATTGCGGAAAGTGTTGAGGATATCTGCGCGATCACCTTCAATGTTCCAGTCCACCCAAGAAATTGGTGTGTCTTGGCAATATGCATTGTTGTTGCCACCTTGAGAGCGTCCATGCTCGTCACCTGCAGTAATCATCGGCACACCACTTGCGAGCAAAAGCATCAACATCATGTTGCGTTGTTGCTGTAAGCGCAATTGATTTATAGCAGCATCAGAAGTTTCACCTTCGACGCCATGGTTCCAAGAACGGTTATGGTCGTTACCGTCACGATTGCCTTCGCGATTTGCTTCGTTGTGTTTTTGATTAAATGAAACCAAGTCGCGCATCGTGAAGCCGTCATGGGCAGTAATGAAATTAATAGATGCGCGCGGGCGTCTATCTTCGTCGACAAACAAATCAGATGAACCAGACATGCGAGAAGCAACTTCTGAGACGCCCGGAGCCACTCCGCGCCAGAAGTCGCGTGCGGTATCTCTAAAGCGATCGTTCCATTCGCTCCAAATTCGTGGATAGTTTCCAACTTGGTAGCCACCAGGTCCCAAATCCCAAGGCTCGGCAATTAGTTTCGCATTTCTTAATACTGGATCTTGGGCGATTGCTTGCATTAGTGGTCCGTATAGATCTACTTCATGATCAATGCGAGCGATACTTGGCGCTAAGTCGAAACGAAATCCATCGACATGCATTTCGGAAACCCAGTACCGCAGAGAATCTAAAACAAGTTGCATCACTTGCGGATGGAAAGTGTTTAAGGTGTTACTGCAACCAGTTGTGTCGTAGTAATGCTGTGGGTCTCCATCTACTAATCGATAGTAAGAAGAATTGTCGATGCCCTTGAAACTCATCATTGGACCCATCGGGCCACCTTCACAAGTGTGGTTGTAGACCACATCAAGAAGTACTTCGATTCCGTTTTGGTGGAAAGTTTTCACCATTTGTTTGAATTCGTTTATTTGCTCGCCACGATGACCACTTGAAGAGTAGGCATGATGTGGCGCAAAAAAACCAAGGGTGTTGTAGCCCCAATAATTTGTCATTCCCATACGAACTAGGTGTTCTTCATGTCCAATTTGATGAATCGGTAACAATTCAATCGCTGTTACACCTATTGAATGTAAGTAACTAATAATCGATGGATGGGCAAGTCCCGCATAAGTTCCGCGTAAATGTTCTGGCACATCCGGATGTTGCATCGTCATGCCCTTTACGTGTGCTTCATAAATTACGGTTTTGTGCCAGCGAATGTCTGGCTTTACATCTCCAGACCAGTCGAAGTCATCATTTACAACAATTGCGCATGGCATGAAAGGTGCTGAATCGCGGGTGTCCATAACAGTTTCATCTGCTGGTTTGGTCATATCTTGCTTGTATCCAAAAACTGCCTCATGCAAAACCCAGTTGCCGTCAATCGCTTTTGCATACGGATCGATTAGGAATTTGTTTGGATTGTGACGCTGACCTTCTATCGGATTCCACTCACCGTGAACTCGAAATCCATACCGCGCGCCAACTCCAACGCCAGGTACAAATCCGTGCCAAATTCCACGAGCTTTGTCTGGAAGGCGCCATCTTGTTTCCGAGCCATCTGCATTGCGAACACAAAAATCAACGGCACTTGCGTTGTCGGCAAAAAGGGCAACATTTACCCCGCCTTCGACAAGGGTCACTCCAAGAGGATCTAGCTTGTTGCTAACTTGGGCGTAGTTTTGACTCGGCAATGCGGTCATGACGCTTTCAAACCCCTTTGGGTAGTTGATGTATGTATGGAAAATCAGACGGCAATTTACCTGTCATGAGAGGTTTTGGAGCTTAAATGCCGACCACAGGATGAGCAATTCGGGTAAATCGCTGAGAGAATACTCACAGTGTTGAGCCAATATGCTCCAAATCGGATGAGGTGACAGGTGAAGATTGCAATCTTGGTTAAGCAGGTGCCAAGTGCGGATTCACGTCTCATCCTCAATGCCGACACCTTTAATCTTGAACGAACATTGACTGATCCCGTTATTAATTCAGCCGACTTGTTTGCGGTAGAAGCGGCTTTGCGGATTT
>JAHEEQ010000178.1 GCA_024640585.1 Micrococcales bacterium | reverse complement strand
AGTGCACTAGTTACTTCGTCAAGCAAGAGGATTCTCGGATTTGTAGCAATCGCACGCAAAACTGCAACTCTTTGTTGCTGACCTCCTGACAATCGATCTGGAAAAGCGGTGGCTTTACCTGCCAAATCAAAACGCTTTAACAATTCCATTGCACGGTTTTCAGCTTCGGCAGAAGAAACTCCATGCACAACTTTTGGTGCCAGTGTGATGTTGTCTAAAACAGACAAGTGTGGGAACAAATTAAACTGCTGAAATACTGTGCCGATTTTCTTTCGCACTTCATCTGCTTTAGTTCCAACTGCCGTTACATCTTTGCTGTCTAGCCAAATTTGTCCGTCATCAATCTGTTCTAGCAAATTGATGCATCGAAGTAATGTGGATTTACCTGAACCACTTGAACCAATTAAAACCGTGACCGAGCCTTCGGCAACTTTCAAGTCAATGTCAGAAAGCACAAGTTCGGATCCAAAAGATTTTCTAACTTGGCTTAATCTCAGCAACTCACTCATGCGCCACCACTGATCGCACGCTCTTTTTCAATTTTGCGAGCTAGATAATCTGTAAAACGAGTTAGCGGAATGGTCAACAACACGAACAAAACACCAGCTACAACATACGGTGTGAAATTAAAAGTTCGAGCTGTAACAATTTGCGCCGCTTTGATTGCGTCCATTGCCCCAAGAATTGAAATCAACCCTGAATCTTTTTGCAAAGACACTAAGTCATTCAAAAGCGGTGGAATTACGCGCCGAATTGCTTGCGGCAAAATTACATAGCGCAGAGTTTGAATAGGTGAGAGGCCAAGCGCTCGAGCTGCCATTCGTTGGGTTGGATGCACCGACTCAATTCCAGCTCGCAAAACTTCTGCGACATAAGCGCTATAAGTTAAAACTAAAGACAGGCCACCAAGAAAAACCACAGATGTTGGAATACCTTGCAACCGAAGCCCTGGAACCCCAAGACCTAGCAGCAAAATCACAAGCAAGAGCGGCAGGCCGCGAAATAAATCTGTAAAACCTGCTGCAAACAGTCGCACTGGAAATAAAACTGGGGATTTCGAAGTTCGGGCAAGGGCGAGTAGAAGACCGAAAATCAAAATTACTACTGCGCTGATTGCGAGGACTCGAAGGTTTAACCAAAGTCCTTTGAGTATCAGTGGAAACGCTTCAACTGCGTAATCCCATGTGAAAAATGAAGTATGGACACGATCCCAACCTGGCGCACTTGTGACTGCAATATATAGAACAAGTGCAACGCCGATAGTCGATCCAGCAGCTATTAGAGCAGAACGACGAGCGGCCCGACGATGTGCTTTTTCCCGCTCAATCCTTTGAGCTGAGGGCACATACGTCGAGCCGTCTCGTTTTGTCATAGTAGGCAAACGCTACTTCAGTGCTTATTCAGTGAAGAACGGAGCATTGGTGACATCAGCCAACCAGGTTTGCTCGATTTCTGCGAGCGTTCCGTTGTCCTTCAAGGTCTTAACTGCCTTTGACACACATTCGGTCAACGGGCTGTCAAGGTTTAGAACTAGACCGAATTGTTCACCAGCGGTTTGTGGCGCGAATTGGCCAACGATTACACCGCTATCCAACTGAACTGCTGTCATGAAGAAAGCGGTTGGAAGGTCAACAACCAATCCATCAATCTGACCATTTTGCAAAGCTTGCAAAGCAAGGTCGTTCGAAGAGAAGGTTTGGATTTCAGTGTTAGGCGCAATTCGTTCTGCAATTGTGTCGTATGAAGTTGTTCCAAGGGCGGCACCAAGAGTTGCATCTTTCAAATCTGCAACTGAAGTCGCACCATCAACTTTTGAACCTGAAACTGTCACAAGTGCTTGCGCAACATCGTAATAACCTTCAGAAAAATCAACTGCGGTCTTACGTTCGTCAGTGATTGAAACTTGGTTGATATCGAAGTCGAATGACTTGTCGCCAGGTGCAATCACGCTATCAAAAGTTGCAACAGTCCAAACAACATCAGCTGCGTCGAAACCTAGTTCTTTTGCAACTGCATAAGCAACAGCTGATTCATAGCCTTCGCCGTTTGATGGATCATCATCAACGAACCATGGGCCATATGCCGGGCTATCTGTTCCGATGGTCAATTTGCCATCTGTAAGAGTTTGAAGATCTGCAGTCGCGCAACCATCAGCAGTGGTGTTGTTGTTGCTTTCTGCTGGTGCACAACCTGATACGAAAGCAACAAAAGCAATCGCAATGAATCCTGTGAGAAGTGACTTTCTCATCTATTTCCTTTCATATGGGCCAAAATCGACCAAATGTGGGCGGAGGTTAAACAAGCGGAATAACAAACCTCACACCGACATCTGACCTGTCCCAAAAAGGCCAAACCTTCTTGCAAAAGCATGGCAACAACTAACCTTCAGGTATGCGCATCAACATCCGAGTACGCCCTGGGGTCGGCCGCACAAAAGTAGGTGGCAGTGCTGGCGATCCACCACGGCTCGTAGTCCAAGTGGGCGAACAAGCTGT
>JAHEEQ010000173.1 GCA_024640585.1 Micrococcales bacterium | reverse complement strand
TATTTTTCGCAATGCCCAGCTAGCATTTAATAAGTGGGCGAAGCTACCGCCAGAGCAAAGAACTGCACGTGCCATTCTTGATTCATTAGAGTTTGATTTCTTTGAGCTGCTAGATAGTGTGACTATCGCCAGATCACGCAAACACATCCAAACGTTCTATGACACTAAAGATATTGGTAAGTTTCCAGAGCGTCTGAAGCCTTTATCGTTTCATTGTCAACTCACAGATCGCAATGATGTGATGGGCTTCAATCAAATATTTGAGCAGCTTTCGTTGTTGAAGCTAGCTGTTTATGCGCCTATCAGCTACATCTTGCCAAGTCGTTTGAAAAAATATGAAGACTTGTATGACACACAGGTAGAAGGCGGCAAAGGTAAGTTGCGTCAGCTTGATCGTGAAAAAAGTCTGCAAGCCTTGATGACCACAAACTTGCTCAAGCGTTTGGAAAGCTCAGTGGATGCATTCCGTTTGACGCTTGCTGGTTTGAGAGAAAGTCATAAGCGAACACTTGAGAAAATTGAAGAGTTCAATCGAAGTGGTAAAGCTGTTTCAGTAACAGACTGGACTGATGATGTTGAAGAACTCGAAGTTGATGAAGATGACTTGCCAGAGTCAGGCGGTAATGAAATTGGTGGCAAGGTAAAAATTAATCTCGCTGATATGGATTTGCCATCATGGTCGCATGAGCTGCGAACAGACTTGGAGATTATTGATGCATTGCTACAGTCAATGCAGAAAATCACACCTGAAGCAGATGCAAAGTTGCAGCATCTTAAGAAAGTGATTGCTGACAAGATTAGCAACCCTATCAATGCGGGCAACAAAAAGGTTTTGATCTTCACAGCCTTTGCAGACACTGCAAACTATTTGTACGCCAACTTGGCTGATGACTTGCTTAAAAACTGTGGGCTGCACACAGGTAGGGTGACAGGCAAGGATGCGCCCAAGTCAACCGTAAGCAAGAGCTACGACTTCCAAGAATTGCTAACGCTCTTTTCACCAAGATCAAAAGAAAAGGCAATTGTCCTGCCAAACGAATCTGCTGAACTAGACGTATTGATTGGTACGGATTGCATTTCAGAGGGCCAAAACCTTCAAGACTGCGACTACTTGGTGAACTATGACATTCACTGGAATCCTGTGCGCATCATCCAACGTTTTGGACGTGTTGACCGTATTGGTTCACAAAATTCAGCTATTCAGCTCGTGAACTACTGGCCTGATATCTCTTTGGATGAGTACATTAACCTAAAAGAGCGTGTTGAAAGCCGCATGATGATTGCGGACGTAACTGCTACAGGTGACGACAACGTGCTTAGTTCGCAGGCAAATGATGTTGCTTACCGTAAAGAGCAACTGCGTAAGCTGCAAGAAGAAGTGATTGAGCTTGAAGATTTGAAGACTGGCATATCCATTACAGACCTTGGCTTAAATGACTTCAGGATGGATTTGCTGAACTACGTCAAAGCAAATGGTGATCTTGCATCATTGCCGAATGGTATGCATACCGTTATTCCAGCCAAGCCTGAACAGGGTTTGCCTGCTGGATCAATATTCACACTACGAAATCGCAATGATGGTGTGAATGTGAATCAGCACAATAGGTTGCATCCTTATTACCTTGTATACGTTGATGTTGAAGGCAATGTTGTTGCAAATCACACAGAAGTAAAGCCTTTGCTTGATTTGGTGCGAGCAAACTGTAAAGGGCAGTCAGCGCCATTGTTGGACGTGTTTAAGCAGTTCAACAAAGACACTGCTGATGGGCGCAAGATGAGTATCTACTCAGAATTACTGAGTTCAGCAATCAAAAGCATGATTGATGTGAAAGAAGAAAAGGATTTGGATAGCTTATTTACATCAGGTAAGACAACGGCACTTGTAAACGCTATCGCTGGCATTGATGAGTTTGAGCTTGTGGCGTTTATTGTGGTGCAGGGCTAACAATGAGTGCGGCTTTGTTTGACTATCCCAAGAAAGCATTTTTTGGAAAGACTATTCCAAAGACTAAGTTTTATGAGCATGGCAATGTGTCAAGCAAGCTCAAAGACTTGTTTGTGAAGCAGGTTGATCAAATTACATGGCTTTACAAGCTAGCACCTGAAACAATCAACGTTCAAGCTACAAAAGAAGTGGCTGAGATTCAGGTGTTTGAGATTGCACTGAAGGGGGATGATTTGAGCGAAGATATTTTGCTCTGCATAGATAAAGCAGTTCAATTCCCAATCATCTTTGAAATTAAATCAGATGCTGGCGTGAAGACTGTTTGCGCCTTAAAAACTAGGTCAATGAGTGATGGCTGGAAGATAAGCTACTACATGCAATCTAAAATCTGTCCAGACGATGTTGAGCGTATTCAACTAGATGTTGGATTGAATTTGAATTCAATCTACGAGCAAATTATTCGTGCAGTATCTGAAACAAAGATTCAGCAAGGCGAATCCTTAGAGGACTACGTAGAGCGTGGCGCAGCTATCAAGTCCAAGACCATCATGATTGATGG
>JAHEEQ010000293.1 GCA_024640585.1 Micrococcales bacterium | reverse complement strand
TTGTTCCGATCCAGTTGAAGAATTTAACTCCAGTTGGAACACCAATCAGGAATGTCATGAATGAGAAGAATGGAAGTAGTACCTGACCACTTGCAAACATGTGGTGGGCCCATACTGAAACAGAAAGCGCTGAAATAGCAATAGTCGCAGCGATCAACCCAAGGTAACCAAAGATTGGCTTGCGGCTAAAAACCGGCAAGATCTCTGTTGCAATTCCGAAGAATGGAAGGGCAAGGATGTACACCTCAGGGTGTCCGAAGAACCAGAACAGGTGTTGGAACAACATCACACCACCATTAGCAGGATCGAACAAATGGGTTCCATAAATACGATCCGCCTCTAAACCAAGCAGAGCAGCTGCAAGTGGTGGGAAGGCAAGCAATACCAAGATTGCTGTCAACAAAACGTTCCAAGAAAAAATCGACATACGGAACATCGTCATTCCAGGTGCGCGCATTGTGAAAATAGTCGTAATGAAGTTAACGCCACCAAGAATCGTTCCGACACCAGAGATTGCAAGACCCACTAACCAAAGATCTCCACCAATTCCAGGTGAGTAGGTTGAATTAGAAAGCGGTGCGTAAACAGTCCATCCAAATGAGGCAGCTCCTCCTGGAGATAAGAAACCTCCAAATGCCATCAAAGAGCCAAAGAGATACAACCAATAGGACAACATGTTCAAACGTGGAAATGCCACATCCGCTGCGCCAATTTGTAAAGGCATGATGACGTTGGCAAAACCAACAAACAGCGGAGTTGCAAACATCAACAACATGATTGTGCCGTGCATAGTGAAGATCTGGTTGTACTGCTCATTGCTGAGGAACTGCATTCCCGGACGGGCTAATTCTGCACGTAGAGCAAGGGCTAGGACTCCACCAATCAAGAACCAAGCAAATGAGGTCATCAGGTAGAGATAACCGATTGTCTTATGGTCTGTTGAGGTAATCCACTTTACAAATGATTTGCCCTTTGGAGTCGGCAATGGAACATTCGCAGCGATCGTTGGACGTTCTGCATAAGTTGTCATGCTTGGCTCCCCTTTAGAGTTTCAAGATAAGCATCAAATTCTGCTGGTGTGACTACCTTTACTGTGAACAACATCTGCGAGTGATTGCGTCCACACAAAATGTTGCAACGACCTGGAAATTCCCCGAGTTTATTAGCGGTAAATTCAAGATGGTTTGTTACTCCCGGAAGATTTTGCATCTGAATCATGAAAGCTGGAATCCAGAAACCATGAACAACATCATTTGAAGTAATTGTGTAGCGAACGCGCTCACCTAGAGGCACATACAGTGTTGGGGTTTGAGCAGGTGTGCCAGTGACAATTGCTTTAGGACCAGCCTCTGGATAGCCAAACTGCCAGGACCATTGAATTCCCTTAACGGTGATTTCATGTGCGTACGTTGTTGTCTTTTCCGTAATAACGCTTTCCTTGTGTGCGGTGAAGTAGAAAAGAACCGCAACAATGACGAAGGGAATAATTGTGTAAGCAACTTCCACCGGAATGTTGTATTGAGTTTGCTTTGGAAACTCTGGGCCAGTCTTTTTAGCTCGGTGAAAAACCGCAGGCCATAAAATTAAAATTAATGTAAATACTCCAACGACACCTGCGGTGATCCAGGCTCCCTGCCACAATGAAAGGGATTGATCATTAACACTTGAAACACCTTCTGGGAATCCCCAATCAGTGTTTTTCGAACATCCGGTCAAGAACAGAATTGGGGCAACTAGGAGCAGAGCTCGTAGGCGGCTATACATAGGGCGTCGCGACATGTGGATAAGGATAGTTTGTATTTGTCCTGAGCGTGGCATGAGCGTAATGCCGACGAGGGGTGGCCCTCCTCACACCTACTTTAGGTGGCCGGCAACCTCATCTGCAGCGCTCTTTCCATAGGCCTCTTCAAAGCGAGCCACAAACTGTGCCCCAGTGAATCGGTACTCCTGAGTGCCCAAAGTTTCAATCACGTAGGTTGCTATGAGTGCACCTAACTGGGCGCAGCGTTCATGATTTAGGCCCCATGCAAGACCAGCTATGAACCCGGATCTAAAGGAATCACCAACTCCAGTTGGATCTGTCTTTGATTTTTCCTGAGGGCAACCAACTTGAACAAACTCTCCTGCTGCGCTTTCTACCTTCGCACCATTTGATCCGAGTGTGACAACGCGATACTTAACTCGCTCCAAGATCTCGCGATCACTCCAGCCAGTCTTTTGCATTGCTAAGGCAAGTTCATACTCATTGAGAAAAAGATAGGAAGCGCCATCAATGAGTAACTTGATCTCTTCACCATCCATGCGGGCCATTTGTTGTGACGGATCTGCAGCAAATGCAATTCCTAATTGGCGACAGACCTCAGAGTGACGCAACATCGCTTCAGGATCATCCGGGGAAATCACCATCATGTCGAGGCGACCTGTTTTTTCCATTATGGGACTGAGTTCAATATTGCGAGCCTCAGACATCGCTCCTGGAAAAAATGATGCGATCTGATTGAGCTCTTGATCAGTTG
>JAHEEQ010000289.1 GCA_024640585.1 Micrococcales bacterium | reverse complement strand
CGCGAGTTGCTACGTGACTATGTGGAAATGCTTTTGACCACTGGTATGCGGTCAGGACGGGAGAGCATGAACATGCTTTGGAAGCACATCGAGTGGTACACAGATGGCAAGACTGATGTGCGCTATTTGCGTATCTGGGTAAGTGGCAAGACGGGTGGACGCTGGCTCATTGCCAAACATCGTGCAGCCGAAGCATTAACAAGGTTGGCGCAGAGGCAAAAAGTGGGTACTAACTTGGATGCGGCCATTGCAGCCAAGAGCAACACTTATGTTTTTAGCCTCAGTACAGGTCAACGCCCCACCAGCATGCACACCTCGTTTGAGCTGTTGATGAAAGACAGTGGCATGCGGGTGGACCCGATCACGGGCAAAAACCGCAGCCTGTATTCCCTGCGTCATTGCTATGCAACTTTGGCGCTCATGGATGGACAGATGGACATGCACACGGTTGCCAAGCAAATGGGTACAAGTGTGGGCATGCTGGAGCAGCACTATTCCAAGATGACTGCGACGATGGCGGCTGAACGGTTAGCTTGATTCAAGTTAGGGGCTCACACAAAGATGTCGGTTAAACCGACATCTGAATACACTGACCGCAGTGATTTAATACTCAATCTGTTAACGTTGCAATTAATTTGAAAAGCATCCATGCAAATTTTTGAAAAAGTCGATTGGAAGAATCATGCAAACGAGTAAATTTTTGTTTTCAATTATTCTGGTGACTCAATTATTTTTTGGGGCTCACTCAATTGCTCGGACATCATCCGGCTTTGTTATTGAAGAGCAAGACTTCGTCCCGTTTTACCTTACAAACGAAACTGCTCAAGATATCAAAATAGCTTCTCCAGAAAATAAAACCATTATTGTTTACAGTCATGGCACTACGCGGTCAAGTCGGACAGAGGACTGCGATGCTGATTGGAATAAGGTTCCCAAGTCCTTGTTGGCGTTATCTGGGGAACAGGTGAAAATCTTTTATCTTTGTTCTAACGCAAGTGACAACGATGGAAATCTTGGAGGCTATGTTTACAAACGTGCCAAAGAAATTTCTCAAGTTGTGGATGAACTTGTAAAGCAAGGCATCGATTCTCATCGCATTTTTTTGGCGGGGCATTCAGCAGGAGCATGGTCTTCATTAATGAGTCGCGTTAACGCTCGCAATAAAGTAGGTGGGTTAATATTGTTTGCCCCTGCTTTCGGAGGGCGCAAAGATTTTGAACAAACACAACCTTTTTGGCGCCAAACTTTGAGGCCTAAACAAGCTAATGAAATAAGCACAGCTGAAAATATTCGTGCTGTTGTTTTTTCTTACGTTGGGGACCCGTATGGTGAACCAGATGAAATGGAATTCTTAACCAAATCTTTTCCTTCTAGTGTTGAACAATTTTCTTACCGATGTTTTGGAGTTTCCAATCCGCACATCACTCACTTGAACGATTGTGAACAATCCACAACATCAGATCGAATCGTTAAGTTCATTACAAAATAGTTGAGGGTGTGAGTTAACTCGGATGGGTCCTGCAGTCATAAATTTCTGCGCTGCGAAAAATCGCAATGAAGTACTTACGCTTTTGGGGGGGTGTTTTTTACTCCCCCCCCCCCATCAAGCATTTTTGATATTTGGTTAAATTTTTGTTTCTTTCAAATGAAGCATTCCTATTGCCTTGTCAGTTAAGCATGCGTGTGTTTGCCAGAAGTCGAACTCAGCTACATAGGTTCGGATGTTTTTAATCAACGCCTCATCACGTTTGAACTTTTTAACCTCGTTGCCAATCGAGCTTACGATTTGGTCGTACCTATCGGTCGCTTCGCTTAACGAAGAGTAGAAAGCTCTAAGTTGAGTGATAGTTGAAACAATACTGCGAAGTCGAGCCAATTCATGGCTTGAGTTAATCCAAGCGACACAAGAAATGTGTTCTGACATTCCAGCTAAAAATATTGAGTTCAGCTTTGAGCAGTTAATAACGATACAAGAGCTCCATCGAAAATCTCTTTTACCCAATCGTTCAAGTGTTTTCACTATGTATTTGATTCGGTAATCTAAAGACACTGACTCATCCTCGCGTCCGGCAAAGTAGCAATGCGATGATGCCCATTTTCTAATCAGAGCTGAATCAATATTGTTGGCTGATGAATTGACGTAGATGTAGGCTTGTGGATACTGCATGATTAGCTCCTCAAGTTAGCAACTTTTGAAACAACTGTGTGTCCCGCTCTCTTGGCTTGGTTTGCTGCCATGACTACATCAGTAAAGATAGTTCGCGCACTACCTCTGCCAGCAGCAACCACTTGGTCTAGTACGGCATCTGTTGGTGGTGTGAGATTGGCGTTGATGTAGATGCGGCGCAAGATTGGTCGCCAGTTGGCTGCTGGTGGCACATTCATATCAATTACAACGCTGCGGTTCTCGATGCCATCATCAATCTTGTCTAGGTTGTTCGTTGTCATGATGAACACAACGTTTGGTCTGTTCATGATTGCCTTTAAGCCAGCCTGTGCTGCTTCGGTCAAGTTGTC
>JAHEEQ010000005.1 GCA_024640585.1 Micrococcales bacterium | reverse complement strand
GCACTACTTCTCGCAGGTCTTGCTATCGCAGTTGGTGGTTTCTTTTATTGGTCTAGCACTCAAACAAGAGTCCCTCAATTAGTGGGCCTTACAAAAACTCAAGCCATTGAAGCACTAACCAATGCAGAACTTTCTTCACAATTCAAAGAGGTTTTCAGTGAAGTTGTTGCGAAAGGTATTGTGATATCCGCAGACCCAACAAGCGGAAGTGCAGTTGGCAAGAACAACTTGGTAACCCTCACGATTTCAAAAGGGCCCGAATTCTTTATCGTACCTAATATGAAAGATTTAACCTTAGATCAGGTGCGGACAACGCTAAAAGATACGGATCTGCAGCTTGGAGAAGTTACATACGAGTATTCCAATGAGGTCAAAAAGAATCATACGATTTCGGCATCTCCTGAATTTGGTCAATCTATAAAGCCGAAGTCTTTTGTCCAAGTAATTCTTTCAAAGGGGCCAGCCCCAATCGCAATTCCAGATGTAGCAGGGGTCTCAAGTGATAGCGCGATTGCAACTCTGAGCGGAGCTGGCTTTAACGCAGTTACCATAGTTAAAGAATATTCAACTTCAGTAGCCGCAGGAATTGTAATTTCGCAGACTCCAACCGCTTTGACTGAACATCTTCCAAAAACCAAAATCACATTAACGGTTTCAAAGGGTGTTCGACCAGTCAGTGTCCCAAACATCATTGGATTTACCAAAACCGGAGCCATACAGGCGTTGGCAAATGCAAACCTTGATTACAGAATTATCGGCGAGACAAAATGTTCTAATGGATACAAGAAAAACACTCGGAAGATTTCACAACAAAACATTGATGCTAAAACCCTGGTTCCGCCTGGAACTGTGGTTGGTTTTGTTATTGACGCTAAGTGCAAATAATTTACAAAAGCGCATCTTCATGGAGCAGCAAGTTCTCTTTAAGTTTTGAACCATTTGTCATTTTACGACTTGCATAGTTGCCAATCGAAAGATCACTTGGAACTACTCGATGGCAAGGCAAGACCAATGGCACTTTATTTGTCGAACATGCGGTGGCGACTGCTCGAGCGGCTTTTGGTTTTCCGGAAAGACTTGCCAAATCGCCGTATGTCACAACTGTGCCTGGTTTTATTAATCGCATTTGGCGAAGTACGTTTGATTGAAAATCCGTGCCAGATATTTCAACACTCAGGGCATCAAAAGCTTGAAAGTCGCCTTTTTCATAATTCTTCAAACAGCGAACAAACTCTTTACTTTCAGTTGAATTGTTCGTAATCGAGTTTTGACGACTCATCATGTCTATCGAAATTATTGCGCCCTCAATTTGCTTCGAATGCAAATCTAACCCAAGCGCAGATTCGTCGTACGAGACTCGTAAAAGCCCAAGAAACTTGGATTCAATGAACCAAATTTGCATTTCTAGTGCTTGAGCAACATGTCAGCCACATGGAACGCAAGTTCCAATGACTGTTCTCGGTTTAGGCGAGGATCACAGGCTGTTTCATAACGGTTTTCAAGATCAAGTTCTGAAAGACCCGAAACTCCGCCAATGCACTCAGTAACGTCATCTCCTGTGAGTTCTATATGCAAACCACCTGGGTGTGTTCCTAGCGATTTGTGGACCTCAAAGAAGCCAAAAACTTCATCAATTACTTCTTCATAAAGTCGAGTCTTGTACCCATTTGAAGTTTCTTTGGTGTTGCCATGCATTGGATCGCAGCACCAGATAACTGGATGTCCACTTTCAGTAACTGCTTTAACAATTGCCGGCAGTACTTCACGAATTTTGGTGTGACCCATACGCGTAATGAAAGTTAGGCGACCAGGAATTTTCTCTGGATTCAATTTATTTGCAATCTCAACAGCCATTTCTGGTGTTGTGGTAGGTCCAAGTTTGACACCAATTGGATTCGAGATCCGACTTGCGAAATCAATATGTGCACCATCTAGTTGCCGTGTACGTTCGCCAATCCATACAAAATGTCCAGAAACTGCATACGGTTTGTTAGTTCGTGAATCAATTCGGACTAGAGGCTTTTCGTAATCCAAAACCAATGCTTCATGCGATGCAAAGAATTCAGTTCGCCGAAATTCTTCTGGATCTCTTCCACAGGCATCCATAAACGCCAAAGCTCGATCAATATCTTGTGCAACTCGTTCGTAATGTGCACCAACAGGCGACTTTCCAACGAATGTTTGATTCCAAGAATGCACCATGCGAAGGTCAGCAAAACCACCTTGAGTAAATGCGCGAACCAAATTCAAAGTTGAGCAAGATGCGTGGTAGGCGTCAACTAGACGCCATGCATCAACCTTGCGAGAAACTTCATTGAAATCAATGTCATTTATGCCATCACCTTTGTACGATGGAAGTTCAACCCCGTCACGAACTTCGGTTGGCTTTGACCGAGGTTTGAAATACTGACCAGCAAGGCGACCTACTTTTACAACTGGAGTGCTTGCACCATAAGTAAGAACCACTGCCATCTGCAAAACGGTTTGCAATCTAGCTTTTATCGAGTCAGCTGTGTTGGCCGCGAAGGTTTCAGCGCAGTCACCACCCATTAATAAGAAGCTTTCGCCATTCGCAACAGCCGCTAAACGCTCGGTCAGAGTGTCACATTCTCCAGCGAATACCAAAGGTGGCATTGAGGCCAGTTTTGCCTTCGCATGCGCAAGGGCTTCTTGGTCGGGCCATTCTGGCTGTTGCGCTGCCGGCAAATCCGGCCAATTGAGAGTAGAAGTCATTGCTCAAGCCTATCTGCTCACGTAATACCCCAAAGAACGTAATGCAAATTCAAACTATTACCTTTCGGCTGTTGCCCGGTTTACGAAAGGTTCAAAATGACCCCGATTCGCAAAGTTGCACTTCTCACCGCTGGTGGTTTGGCTCCATGTTTGTCATCTGCTGTTGGCGGATTGATTCAGCGATATACCGAAGTAGCACCAGATGTCGAAATTATCGCGTATCGCGGTGGCTACGCGGGTCTTTTAAAAGGTGACAGCATCGTTGTGACACCAGAGGTTCGAAAGAAAGCTCACCTATTGCATGGATTCGGTGGAAGTCCAATCAACAATAGCCGCGTTAAACTGACAAATATCGCAGACTGCGTGAAGCGCGGACTTGTACAAGATGGTCAAGATCCCCAAAAAGTGGCAGCCGACCAACTTGTAAAAGATGGCGTAGATGTTTTGCACACTATTGGTGGCGACGACACAAACACTGCCGCAGCAGATCTAGCTGCTTTCCTTGCCGCAAATAATTATGGACTTACAGTTGTTGGTCTTCCTAAAACAATTGACAACGACATCGTCCCAATCGCGCAAAGCCTTGGCGCTTGGACCGCCGCCGAACAAGGTGCAGTCTTTTTCACAAATGTAGTTTCGGAGCATTCGTCGAACCCACGCATGTTGGTAATCCACGAAGTTATGGGTCGCCATTGCGGATGGCTAACAGCCGCAACCGCGCAGTCATACAGAAATATGCTCGATGAACGTGAATGGCTAGATACTTTTGGAGTACCTCGCAGTCGTCGCGATATCCATGCTGTTTATGTACCAGAACTTGAAGTGGATCTAGCTACGGAAGCGGCTCGTCTGAGCAAAATCATGGACGAACAAGGAAATGTAAATATTTTCTTGTCAGAAGGTGCAGGTGTTGATGCAATCGTTGCAGAGTTGGTGGCACGTGGTGAAGAAGTTCCGCGCGACGCATTCGGACATGTGAAAATCGATCTAATCAATCCTGGCGCTTGGTTTGGCAAACAATTTGGTCCAATGATTGGCGCCGAAAAAGTCTTGGTCCAAAAGAGCGGTTACTTCGCACGTTCAGCTGCTGCAAATCAAGCAGACCTAAATTTAATTAAAGAATGCGTGGATGTTGCCGTCACTGCTGCCATGGCACAAAATCCAGGCCTAGTTGGACATGACGAAGAACGCGGTAACGAACTTAGAGCAATTGAATTCGATCGGATCAAAGGCGGCAAAGCCTTCAACACAGATCAAGTTTGGTTTGATGAGTTACTAAAAGAAATTGGACAGCCGAAAGGTAAAGTTACACATCACTAATTCGAAATATTTGAATTAGTTTTCCTCAGCATCAGCAGCGTTTTCGGCATCAACCGAATCTGCTGCTGGATTTGCCAGAATTTCTTTAGCTTGAGTAGCGTAGATGTCAACGTACTCCTGACCACCAAGAATCTTTAATGCATCCATTACCAAGTTTGTAGCTTCGCGAAGAACAGCTGGATCTTTTTCACGCCCAGCGAACTGAGACATATCGATAGGTTCACCGAAAGCAATTCCCACACGCTTTATTCTCGGTAGGACTTGACCCGTTGGCTGGATATCGTATGTACCAATCATCGCAACTGGAATGATCGGAACTCCTGCCTCGATTGCGATTCGAGCCATACCAGTTCGACCTCGGTACAACTTTCCATCCGGCGAACGTGTTCCTTCAGGGTAAATGCCCAGTAAATCACCTGACTTAAGAATTTTGATTGCAGTATTTACTGCAGCTACAGCCGCCCTGCCACCGCTGCGATCAATTGGTACCTGACCAACACCCTGAAAAAATTTCTTTACTAGCCAACCCTTTAACCCCCGACCAGTGAAGTATTCACTTTTCGCCAAAAAAGTAATTCGGCGCGGAACTGCCAATGGTAAGAAAATTGAGTCGGAGAAAGACATGTGATTGGATGCGAGAATTGCAGCCCCTTCTTTTGGCAAATATTTCTTTCCAGTTATTTTTGGGCGAAACAAAAGAAAAAGAATTGGACCCAAAATTACTCGTTTTAAAATCCAGTAAAGCATCTCTCCTACTTTCGTCTTGCCAAATCGGCAGCACCAATTAGACCAGCGTCATTTCCCATTTTTGCAAGTTTAATTTCTGCAAGTGGGCGATAGTCACGCGCAGTTAGATTTTTTGAATATGAATCTAATGTTGCCTGTAAGAAATAGTCGGCTCCTTGCGAAACTCCCCCACCAATTACGAATATTTGCGGATCGAGTAATGCTGCTAGAGATGCCATACCTAAACCAAGCGCCTTTCCAACTTCACCAAATGCGCGTAATGCGATTGGACATCCTTTTTGTGCTGCCTGAGTGATATGAATTCCTTCAACTCCTTCTGGAGTTCGATCGCCGAGGCTTAGCAAAATTTCAGCCTCATCGCGATGTTTTTGTGCAAGTTTTCTCGCGGTTCGAAGAAGCGCCGAACCGCTTGCATATTGCTCCCAACATCCTTGCAAGCCACAACCGCATTGCAATCCATCTTGTATCAAAGTCATATGACCAACTTCGGCAGCAACTCCAAACGCACCGCGAACTAGTCCGCCATTTATTACGATGCCGCCGCCGAGGCCAGTTCCGACCGTCAACATGACGGCATTGTCGCTTCCAACTGCAGCACCAAATTTAAACTCTGCCCAAGCTGCGGCGTTAGCATCATTTTCGATGACAACATTGAAATCGGAGATTTTCTCGAGTTCTGCTTTCAATTTCACATTCCGCATTGGCAAATTCGCAGTGAATAGAACCTCGGTGCGTTTCGCATCCACAAAACCTGGCGCTGCAACACAAACATCAACGACATTGTGCTTGTCGGCAAGAATCTGAATTGTTCGCGCAAGTTCGCTCACGACATCTTCTGCTGTTTCTTTTGGCGTTGGAGTTACCAACTGATCGAGGATATGACCATTGTCGTCTACCACACCTGCTGCAATCTTGGTCCCACCGAGATCAACACCTATTGCTAGAGCCATAACTACCTACTTTTTCATTATCGTTTTGACAACTGCCGAAACTACTGACTCAGTTAAGGTGTCCATAGCATTTGGCCAAATCTCTTTTAGTTTCTCTGCGCTACTTGTAACACCCTTCATTGCAGATTCAACTAGGTCAGCTAGATTTTCATCGTGTTCACGCAATGCTTTAACACCCACACAAAGCGGACAGACGCCACAGGCTTCTACATCATGTGTCGAAGTTTGATTCTCACCATTAAGCGGTTTTGATACTGCTTCCATGAACGCAGACAACAATCCAAGGCCAGAATTTATAGCTGCGGATTGCGCTTCCGAAGATAAGCCAAGAAATCCTGTCTCAGCTTTCGAATCGGTTTTAGTTTCAGCTTTGGAACCGTCTTCGATTTTGGCTTTTGGAATTTCAAATTTGTGTGAAACATCTGATGGTGGCCCACTTGAAACCCACCATGGTTTTTCGGTTGCTCCGCTCATTTTGCAAAATCCTTCAATCCTTGTAAGGCAGAATTCACAATAGTTTTTTCACCTGCGGATTTGATGAAGCTAGGTAGAGGAATATTGATTTCTGCTGAAAGTTCATAAGTGACATCGCATCCTGACTCTTGCTCTGTGACTGTGTATGAGCCATCTAATTTTGTGATTGATGACCCTTTGACCAAATGCCAATTGACTGAATTCGGCTGCCACTCATACGCGAGTTCAATTCGATCTGAAATTGGGCCACCTTCCAGAGAAAAAATAGTTTTGAGCGGTTTACCTGCATCATCTTGTTCAATAATTTCGATGTCTGAAATTCCCGAGGTCCATTTCGGATAATTCTCTACATCTCTGATGATTCCCATGACCCGATCTACTGGGGCATCTATGTGAATCGAGCTTGATGTGCGAGCCATAGAGCCAAATCTATTCGCAAACACATTGTTACTACTAGCGGGTAGTGAACCAAATGCCACAATAAGTGGTGATGAGTGGCAACTCAGAGTTATTTTTGGCACAGACCATTCACACGGGAGAGTGAAAATGCAGCAATACGCAGAACCAGCTTTGGCACCAACTGTAATTTCGGGGAGCCTGACAGACGCTTTGATTGCGCATGAGCACTCACAGCCAGACGTTATTTCCATTGTGCGCCGTGCTGGCGACCAAGTGTTAGAACTAACCTCAAAGCAATTTCACCAGATGGTCCGCGATGCGGCTAAAGGAATCTTGGCGGCTGGTATCCAACCCGGAGACCGGATCGCCTTAATGAGCCGTACTCGATTTGAGTGGACACTTCTTGATTATGCAATTTGGTATGCCGGTTGCATCACAGTTCCAATCTACGAAACTTCAAGTTCTGAACAAGTGCAATGGATGATGCAAGATTCCGGCGCTGTAGCAATCTTTGTGGAGTCAAACAAACACCTAGACACCATTCACGAGATTCGAAGCTCTCTCACTTCTTTAGTGCACATTTGGAATATTGAAGATGATGGAATTAAACACCTAATAGATGCGGGCGAAAAGGTTTTAGACTCCGACTTGGATTTCCGACGCGGACAAGTTACCCCATCTCACATTGCAACAATCATTTACACATCAGGCACAACTGGGAAACCAAAAGGCTGCGTACTAACTCATGGCAATTTCATGTTCTTGGTGCGAAATGTAATGTTGGCTGTACCGGAAATTTTCGCGGATAAGAAAACTTCCACACTTCTTTTTCTTCCACTCGCACACGTTTTTGGTCGCATTATCGAAATTGCAATGGTTGAATCTGGATTGAGGGTTTCATTTGCACCAGACATCACAAATTTGGTTGCTGATCTACAGAAATTCACTCCAAACTTCTTACTTGCAGTCCCACGCGTTTTTGAAAAAGTATTCAATAGTGCACAACAAAAAGCCGCTAATGAGGGCAAAGAAAAAATATTCAACTCAGCCGCAGGTGTTGCAATTGCTTATTCGCAAGCGCTTAGTGCTGGCTCGGTTCCAGTATCACTTCGAATAAAGCATGGAGTATTCGACAAACTTGTCTACAAAAAATTACGCGCAGCAATGGGCGGAAAAGTGGAGTGGTCGGTATCAGGAGGCGCTGCATTAGGAGCACGTCTTGGGCATTTCTTCCGCGGAATTGGGCTCACAATTCTTGAAGGATATGGGTTGTCAGAAACTTCCTCAGCTTCGACCGTAAATCGACCAACAATGCTCAGAGTCGGATCGGTTGGCAGACCAATTCCAGGAGTTACATTGGCAATTGGTCCTGATGGTGAAATTTTGATTAAAGGACCGCATATTTTCCAAGGCTATTGGAACAACGAAGCGGCTACTGCTGAAACAATTGATGTGAACGGCTGGTTCCACACAGGTGACATCGGGCATATTGATGATGATGGGTATTTGTTCATCACTGGTCGCAAAAAAGAACTTATCGTCACTGCTGGTGGAAAAAATGTCGCACCAGCAGTTATCGAAGATCGCCTGCGTTCCAATTGGCTAGTTAGCCAATGCATGGTGGTTGGAGACAACAAGCCGTTTATCGGTTGTTTAATAACTGTAGAACCAGATTCAGTTAAGAATTGGCTGCATAGAAATTCGTTACCAGAAACCACGAGTTTCGACGAGTTGCGTCAGAACGAACATTTTCTTGCAGAAATTCAAAGTGCAGTTGACTATGCAAATAAAGCGGTCAGCCAAGCTGAATCTATTCGCAAATGGGTTTTAATAGATAGTGACTGGAGCGAGGCTTCTGGACATCTCACACCTTCTCTGAAATTAAAACGCAATGTTGTTGCTGGACAATTTAATTCTGAAATTGAAGGGCTTTACGCCTAACCAACAACTCGCCCAAAGCCAGACAAGTGTGATGCGTAATAACTTTCCGATAGAGATGAAATAATCACGCCAGTTCGAGAGTTTTCCGCATGCACAAATCGATTTCCACCAATGTACATACCAACATGGCGGATTCCGTATTTGAAAAAGAATACTAAATCACCGACTCGTAAATTTCCGCGGCTTACTGGTCTAGTTGCAGATATTTGCGCACGTGAATAGTGAGGCAAGTACACACCGGCTTTTCGATACGCCGCCATGGTTAGACCTGAACAGTCAAAGACAGAAGGGCCGGCGGCACCAAATACATAACGGTGGCCGACCATTGAAAGTGCAAAACGAATTGCAATCTTCACGCGACGATTTGCTGCTAGATTTCCGGCACGTTTGCGAATTTTCTTAGCCTTCGCGGCTTGTTTTTTCTGCTTAGCTTTAATACGAGCAAGATATTTTCTCCTCTGCTCTGCTTTCAAAGTATTGAGCAATTTTCGGGCCTGATTAAGTTTGCTTTGCGCAGTTTTTAAATGACGATCCGCTTCTTTTACGAGTTGTTTAGCTTTTAGCTGTTCCGCTCTTAGCAATGTCTTTGTATTTTTTAGATTAATCGAAGCGCGTTCCAAATCTCGCATGGCAATAATTTGCCGAGAGCCAACGAAATTCACTGCACTTAATTGGGCAATATAGTTCTTCGGATTCGAGGAGAACAATGCCTGTAAATCAAGATCGATAGTTCCAGTTTGATATAAGCCCACAATTAATTTGGAAAACGATTTTCGAAGTTTCTGATAGCGGACAGATGCCTTTTGGGAATTATTGGTCAATATCGAAATCCGACCATTTACTTTATTTAGTTTGTGGCGAGCCTCATTCCACTGCTCCCCTGCAGCGTCTGCTTCAAGCTCAAGATCACGAACCTTCTCTTCCACCTGCTTTAGGTCTGCAGTTGGAGGTTTTGCCACAACATCTGGAACCACTGAAACCGTCAAAGCAACGGCCACCACTAGGGATCCAAAGACGCGACCAAGTCCCGCTTTTTGTTTGGACAGCATGAGGGCAAAGTACCAAAAACGAACCTTTACACCACCCAAAATGTGCGCAAAATGTCCGTTTTGATGCATTTTTGACAATTTCTTACACTTAAAAACTCGTCAAAAAATTATTCGCCACTCGCGGTCCGCATGCGCAATTTAGGGACTAATCCGACCGTAGCGAGCACCGAAATAGCCTCAGACTCACATTCCTGAAGTTCTCCATCCAGGCTAGGAATACTCAGGAAAAGGGTGACTACACAATCGCTACAAGCAATTGGTTTTTGTGTACAGGAATCGCAATCGATTTTCATTTTGTTCCTCTCAAAGCTAAAGATGAGCGATGAGAAGGTAAAGCAGGGGTGTGACCTAAGGCTTGAGACTATTTGACTGATTCAGGTTCAGAATCAGATCCGCCAGCACTTGGGCGAAGCACATGCTCGATTTCATCAGTTGCCCCACACCAGCGGCAACTCACCGAGGAGATTGTCTGCTCAAGAGTATCGGTTGATTCTGAGGTTGGTTCGCCTCCCATATCAACATGCCAAAACTCTTTAACTTTCGTTGTCTTTACTACGTCAAAGCGAGTTAGGTTGCCACATCTGCCACAACGTAGTCGATGTTGATTATCTGGAAGCGAAATAGTCATGCCTAAACTCTATTCGAAGAACTAGGTCGAACTCCGAAAGGCACAGGTTCTGCGTAAGTTGACCATGTGGCTTATGAAACTGACGGGACGTTTGATTCCCTAGATACTCCCCTTTCTAATGTCACATTCGTTATCGTCGACTTAGAGACCGGTGGTGGAACTCCTTCCGAGGGTGGCATTACCGAAATAGGTGCGGTGAAAGTTCAAGGAGGGGAAATAATTAGCGAGTTTCAAACACTTGTTAATCCACGCCACCCAATCCCTCCTTTCATTACATTATTAACCGGAATTAATGACGCAATGGTGCAAGATGCACCGGATATTTCATATGCCCTACCTGCCTTTATTGAGTGGGCTGGCGATTGTGTTTTTGTTGCGCACAATGCTCCGTTTGATTTGGGATTCTTACGAGGTAGCGCAAAAAATCTCAACATTGCCTTTCCAGCCCATGATGTATTAGATACATTGACAATTGCAAGATGCATATTGCAACCAGATGAAGTCCAAAACAGAAAACTTGGCACGCTCGCGGCTTATTTCGGTTCCCCAACCGAACCTGTGCATAGAGCGCTCGCTGATGCGCGTGCGACTGCGCATGTTATGCATGCTCTGTTCGAACGTCTTGGATCAATAGGCGTAAATTCGCTTCAAGAAACCCTAGGTATCACAACCGTCGTGAAACCAGCACAACGCAAAAAACGTACATTGGCTACAGATTTACCTTCAGTGCCTGGCGTATATGCATTTCGAGATGATCAGGATCGAGTTCTCTACATTGGAAAATCGCGCAATATCCGCAAACGTGCGATGAGTTACTTCACAAAAGCGGAAACTCGCGAACGCATGAATCGGATGTTGGACTTAACTCATCACATTACTGCAATTCCGTGCCATACAGATTTGGAAGCCAGCATTCGCGAAGCTCGAATAATTGTGCAGGCAAAACCACCTTTTAATTCTGCGGGCAAACGGACAGAAAAGACAATTTGGATTCGAATAACAAATGAGCCGTATCCTCGTTTAAGTGTGGTTCGGAAGATTACTGAAGGGGCATTTCACTTTGGCCCATTGAGGTCGATGGAACAAGCCACTCTCGTGGTAGATGCAATCACCTCTGTCATTGGATTGCGAACCTGCTCGCCAAAACTTTCGATCAAAAAGCCAAGTCCTTCTTGTGCACTTGGCGAAATTGGAAGGTGTTCTAAACCTTGCGAGCTAGCTATCACAACTGACGATTACCAAGCAATGGTGAACCAACTTCTAGAAGCCTTTGCCGGCCAATCTTTAATCGAAACAACATTACAAGCAAAGATCTCTCAGCTTTCAAGTTTAGAAAGATACGAGGAAGCCGCGATTATGCGAGATCGTCTACATGCGTGGCTGTCGGCATCTATTAGATTCCAGAAACTAAAAATGATTTCTAAAGTTGAAGAAATTATTGCCTACACCCACACTGAATCAGGTTTTGATATCCACATAATCCGATTCGGCGCATTGGCTGCTGCAGGGGTTGTCGAAGATGAAAGCCGATTAGATGCAGAAATATCTAAAATGAAATCTACAGCTCAAGAATTCTTACCTCCGTTCGAACCGAGCGCTGCAAATTCGAATAGCGAAGCTTTCATGATTTACAACTGGCTAGAAAATGCAACATTGATTGAGGCAAGCGAACCACTTGTCCACTCTTGGCCAAATCAACTGAGCTTTTTAGATATTTACGAAGAACTTTCGAATGCCCAACAAAAATCTTCTGTCATAACACCTTCAAGGAAGTGGCAAAACTACGTTTCGCCCAAATAATTAGCTTTGAGAAGCGTTAATCCACTCCGCTAATTTCTTTCGCGCATGGCCTTGGGCAATTAAATCTTTTGCTTTTATGAAGTTTCGACTGAGAGCCTCGACCACATCAATTTCAGCAGAAATACCTTCAACACAGGCCATCGCACATGCCGCATTGATTGCAACTGCGTCTGTAATTCCTACTATCTTGTCGCTCGGATCACCAGCAAAAACACTATGCACTACATCCGCATTAAATGCAGCATCTCCACCCAAAAGCACATCCGCAGCATGCACACCGATTCCAACATCGGCTGGAGTTACTTTTTTCATTGTAACTTGACCCTTATTGACAACCCAGAGTTGGTTTGGTGCGTGAATTGAGAATTCATCGAGGCCGTCGTCGCCCAAAATGACAATCGCACAAGTTTGACGTTCAGCTAAAACTTGTGAAATTAGATTACCGATTTCAAGACTTGGAACACCAACAATCTGCGCTTGTGGTTTTGCAGGATTCGCAAGTGGACCAATCACATTGAAAAAAGTTCTAATACCAAGTGATTTGCGCACCGGGCCTGCAAATCTTAAAGCTGGATGAAATTCTGGAGCGAAGAAAAAAGTAATTCCCACTTCATTCGCGATTTCACTAACCCTTGCAATTTCTGGATTAAGTTTGACACCAAGAATTTCTAAAACGTCAGCAGAACCGCATTTGCTAGAAGCAGCCCGATTTCCATGTTTCACAACTGTGGTTCCACTAGCCGCTACTACCA
>JAHEEQ010000270.1 GCA_024640585.1 Micrococcales bacterium | reverse complement strand
GTTAAAAATGGTTGAAGAGTCTTGTCAATGAACTCATCACTTAAGTGTGCAGTTTTAAGTGCAGTGCGGGCATCTGTGTCGAAAAGATTTGGATTATTTTCATTCAAAAGACCAGCGCAATAAGCGCCAAATTTTGCGAGGTCTAAAAAATTTCGTGGATTATTGAGTAACGAAAAGGCAAATCTAGGTTCTAGCAACGGATTTGTAAGTGTGTAGGAACCATTTTCCGAAACAATTTTCACACCAGGAGTGAATTTGCGTAGATTTAATTTTGAGTAATCGAGAATTTCTTTTGCATTTGGATAAGCAGGATTAAAAACCTGAAAACCGTGATCGAGAATGTATCCATCTCGTTTAGTGGTTTTGACTCTACCGCCTACAGTTTCGCTTCCTTCGACAACTCGAACCTCTAGTCCCGCGTTATGCAACCTAATAGCAGCAGAAAGTCCAGCTATGCCAGCACCGACAATCAAAACTTCAGGTTTATTTGAGAGACTCACGCTCACAATCTAGTCCCATCTCGCTCTCAAAAAGGCTACTGGCTATAAATCACCTAAAAGATTGATTTATGGACTTCCTCCACTATCGAAAGCGAATTTGGCAAAAAAGGTTAATCTTGATTTTTGTGGGTTCATTAATTGGGATTGGGATTGCGCACCTTTCAAACTTCCAGGCTGATGTTAAGCAGGTTAGCAATACTTCCACACCTTCATTTTCACCCTCGATTTCGCCAAATACAGAGGACTGGCTCTCGATCATCCAAGACCTCGACTTATTGAGGGCAACTGCAATATCGAATAAAGATATCTCGCAATTGGATGGTATCTATTCCGAAGACTCTTCATTGCAAATTAGTGACGAGGCAATAATTACAAAATTAATTGCAGCAAATGCCGTAATCAAGGATCTAATTTTCAAAATCAAAAAGGTAACTTTGGTTTCACACAGATGGAGCAATCAAGAAGAAGTTGTGGAGTTGGAAGTAACCGACATACGAAGTGACTATTTAGTAATTAATGATTCCAGAGAAACAAAAATATCTTCACGTGCGCCTGAGACATGGTTACTGTCATTAGAAAAGGTGGGAGATAGGTGGTTGATAAAAAATGCAATACTAAAACTAGATAACAGTTAGGACTACGTCTTCAATTGTTGGATGATTCCAGCTGAACCCGGCGTTGTGCAATACGGTTGGAATCACATTCGCCCCACCCGTAATTTCAGTTGCGAACTCTCCCAGCACAACATTTAACGCAAAGCCGGGAACTGGAAGTATCGCAAGGCGCTTTAAAGCTTTGGCAAGTGCGCGAGTCACTTCTGCATTTGTTGCAGGATTAGGTGCCGTCAGGTTTACAGGACCTGATATTTCGTTTTTAAGTAGGAAATCGATTGCTCTGATTTCGTCATCTAGTGAAATAAATGACCAGTACTGATTTCCACCAGCGATTTTGCCTCCAAGGCTAAGTTTGAAAAGCGGAAGTAATTTCCCAAGCGCACCACCGCGATGGGTGAAGACCAATCCTGTGCGAAGTAAAACAATCCTTACGCCGTTGCCCTGGAGATTGAGTGCAGCGGATTCCCAAGCTTGAACAACATCAGACAAAAACCCAGTTCCGCGAGTGGAACTTTCATCCACTTCATTTGCGCCGCGATTACCGTAGAAACCTATCGCAGATGCATTCAGAAGGACTTTTGGTTTTACTGCCATCTCGTTGATTGCATTCACTAAAGTAGTGGTGGCATCAATTCTCGATTTGAGAATTTCAGTTTTGTAGGCTTTGCTCCATCGCCGATCGCCAACACCTGCTCCAGACAAATTGATAATTGCATCAACAACGCCCAGCTTGGAAGTATCTAATTCGTGTTTGGCTGGATTCCATGAAACTTCATTTGCCGCATTCGAAATTCGGCGCACAAGTCTTATAACTTCATGGCCATCTGCTTGTAAATGTGAAACTAGTGCATTGCCAATTAGGCCAGAAGCTCCACTTATCAAAATTCTCATGGGCTAAGCCTCACCTAAAATCAGACTTTTAGCCATTGGAATTAGATATCGAAGTTTCCGCTTTCGATACGTTGCTTTAATGCCACCAAGTAACGAGCTGCATCAGCGCCATCTACGAGCCTGTGATCGTATGTAAGGGACAGATAGACCATGTGGCGAACAGCGATTGAATCTCGGCCATCGCCATCTGTGACAACTACTGGTCGTTTAACAATTGCACCAAGGCCCAAAATGGCAACCTGTGGCTGATTGATGATTGGAGTATCGAACAAAGCGCCACGGCTTCCAGTATTGGTCAATGTGAAGGTGCCACCTGAAAGTTCGTCTGGTGAAACTTGACCTGTACGGGTTCGTTCTGCCAGATCATTGATGTTGCGAGCCAAACCTGAAATTGAAAGATCTCCAGCGTTACGAATAACTGGAACTAGTAGGCCTTTGTCAGTGTCAACAGCGATCGCAAGGTGTTCTGCATCGTGGTAGGTGACAGTGCCTGATTCCATGTCGATTGATGCATTGAGCACTGGATGGGCTTTCAATGTGTCAACGATGG
>JAHEEQ010000262.1 GCA_024640585.1 Micrococcales bacterium | reverse complement strand
CACTGAAGCTACAGTCAAAGAAATAGCAACTGTTGATGCAGCAAGAACTGCACCTAACTTTGCGAACTTCTTCATGTGTTTCCTTTCGAAAGGGGGTACTAGACGCACGAGAGCACGTCTGGCGTGGGGCAAAAATTACCCTCCGGCTAGGTTCAGGTGAAGGGATACGCGGTAACGCTTTGCCAAAGATTTGCAGGCTTTTTGCAGTTTTTTACAGTTTGGTTTGAGCGTGAAGCTCTGCAAAAACGTGTCGCTAGTGGCTAAAGGCGGTCAATTCTCGACTAGCGCCCGCCGGAGGGAAGACCGCCACAGTGATGCACCGAGTTCCATCGCCAGTGAAAAGTTCAACAGAAGAGCGATCAACAACAACCTTTAAATGCAGTGTGCCATTTGTTGGTACATACGGCGCTTCGTAATCATCAACAAAGATTGTTTGTGTATCGGCGTTGTAACCAACTTTTGCGAATCCTTGTAAACCGACAACTCCTGTTTTTGGTGCATCCATTTTTACGTCATAGGTTGCATCGCAGATTGGTTGTTGAGTTAGAACAATTTCTCCATTTACTTTTGCTAATCCAAGTTCGCGCGGAATAGTCATTTGAGTCGTCCACGAAGTTTCAGGGTGATCCTTTACATCGTCCCAATTTGCTAACCAACCAATAAAGATTCTTTTTCCATTTGGTTCATTATTAAATGTGACCCCTGCATAATTATCTTTTCCAAAATCAATCCAGCGAGGCGAATCCGTTGAATACCGCGGAGAAAAATTGATCCCATCAAAATCGCCAATAAAGTATTGAGTCCCCGATCCATAAAGTCCACCGGGATTCAATGAAACTATCAATACCCAAACCTCATCTCCATCGATTGTCAATGGAAAAAGATCTGGACATTCCCACACTCCGTCAACAGCAGCTGCTGGACCAAAATTACTTAAATGTTCCCAGTTAATTAAATCGCTCGATTTATAAAAAGATATTTGATGAATTAATGGTTGAGCAGCACACATAATCCAATGGTCTTGGTATTTGAATACCTTTGGATCTCTAAAATCTTTAGCGTTTTCATTTAAGACAGGGTTGTTTTGAAACTTAACAAATGTTCTTCCGTTGTCTTGGCTCCGCGCAATACATTGCTCTTGTTGTGTTTCTGTGTGGCGTGTGTAAATTGCAACTATTTCATCACCAATACTTACGGCACTTCCAGAAAAAATCATTCCATCTTCATCTTCCGGAATTGCAACTGCAAGCTCTTCCCAATTCATCAAATCTTTTGACGCTGCATGGCCCCACGACATGTGGCCCCATTTAGTTCCAAAAGGATTGTGTTGGTAAAACAGGTGATATTCGCCTTTGTGCCACACAAGACCGTTGGGGTCATTCATCCAATTTTTAAGGGGGGCGAAGTGTGAGATTGGTCTGTACTCGTTATCTAGTGACACGCGGGAATCATAGGCTAGCCTCGCCTGTATGAACCTATTCGATGCCCACTCGATCGTTTCAAACCTTGGATTAGCCGGGGTCTTAGCAATCGTTTTTGCTGAAACCGGACTGTTATTCGGTTTGGCCTTTCCTGGTGATTCCTTACTTTTTATCGCGGGTGTTGCTGCTTCAGGTTCAGGCGCTGCAATTCTCGGTAGTGCGCATTTGCCGGCCGCTTTGTTGTTCGCACTTACCCCAATTGCAGCGATATTAGGTGGCGAAGTTGGTTACTTTCTCGGCAATAAATATGGACGCGGATTGTTTGATCGCCCCGATGGCAGAGTTTTTAATCATCAGCGCGTTGTTGCGACGGAACGGTGGTTACAAAAATATGGAACTGGAAAAGCGTTGGTGCTCGCACGCTTTGTTCCCGTAGTTCGCACATTGATCAATCCAATGTGTGGAGTAATTGGATTAGATAAAAAACAGTTTCGCTTATGGAATATTGTCGGTGGAATCATTTGGACAGAATTAGTTTTAACTTTGGGTTATGTATTAGGTGATGTTCTAAAAGGATCAGTAGATAAGTATCTACTACCAGTTATTGCACTCATTATTGTTATTAGCTTTTTACCAGTTGCTTTTGAACTCTTCAAAGAGTGGCAATCAAAGCGCTTTAAGAGTTAAAGACCAAGATCTGCTAATTGATAAGCGGCGCGGTATTCATATCCCGCCTCTTTAATCTTTGGTTCTGCGCCACGTTCAACAATTACTGCAACACCAACAACAATTGCGCCAGCTTCAATTAATGCTTCAACGGCGGTAAGAACGGATCCACCAGTTGTAGATGTATCTTCGACTGCAAGAACTCGCTTGCCCTTTACATCTGGACCTTCAATTCGGCGCTGTAATCCGTGTGCTTTTTCAGCTTTGCGAACTACAAATGAATCAATCTTTTTTCCTTGCGCGGCTGCAACGTGCATCATCGCTGTTGCCACAGGATCGGCACCAAGTGTTAATCCGCCAACTGCGTCGTACTCAAGATCGGCAGTTAAATCCAACATAACCTGGCCAACTAGCGGCGCTGCTTCGGAATCAAGGGTCACGCGACGCAGATCTACGTAGTAATCAGCCTCTTTTCCGCTGGAAAG
>JAHEEQ010000250.1 GCA_024640585.1 Micrococcales bacterium | reverse complement strand
TAGCTGGAGTTTTTGCCGCTGTCTTTCGCTTCAAACCAGATTTCATCGGTTTGGATGTCAATCAACCCTTTTGTGTAGGCCTTGAGTCCCAGAGCTTTGATATAGGCATCTTTGACATCTTCCTCGGACTTAACTTTGCTCAGGGTTTCGTACAGACTTGACACTAACTGCTCCAGTTTTATTCGCACACATTCGTATGTGTCGATTTAATTTACGCTTGTAAACGTACTTGCTTACCAGTTCATATGGCAAACATACGGAGCGTTAGTCCTCGTTTGCCATGAAGTCTAATTTGAATCAATCATCACGAAAACTAAAAGGAGACATAGGGATGGGCATAGTGGAACTGACCACCCGTCGTAGCAGAACATGCAATGGCCAAAGCCCAAGGACCGAAAGTTTTGCTGAATGAGAATTTCCCATTCGCAGTTAGTGCGATAGAAACGTTTTTATCGTTCATGTTGCTCTCCTTTCGAGTAGTTGGATTGGTTAATGAAGTTTTCTGCATAGGCGCATTCGATTGCGCGGGACGTTTTTTACTAGGCTTGGTTAATGTTGATGACATCTTGAAGCTTTGCCCGTTATTGACGCCCTGCCCGACCCTATGTCCCCTTCAGTTGTCTAATCTAGTGGGCGGTAGTTTCCATCGGCGCTGCCTTTTGGATATACGAGGCCATGCTTTGGTTGTTGTTAAAGTGAAATACTTCAAATCCTTGCGCTAGAAGCAAGTCGACATGAGTGTCCGTTGAATCAATAAATTCTTCGGGTATATCAAGAACTGCCAAACGTAGGGTGCCTTCGCCATATGCCTTAGCAGCAAGTTCAGCCGCAGTACTCTTCACACATGCTTCCGCCAATTTGTTGTGTAACGAATCTGGAGCAACTCGATAGTCAATAGTTTGAGTGATTCGGTAGACACCATTTTTATAGACAAAGTCAGACTTCAAGTCAGGATGGCTAGGAATTGGGACATTAGGAACAACAAGATGATTGTTCAGATCATCTATGTTTGCTCCAAGTATTTGCATATGTTTGAACTGATCGCGCAATGCTGTTTGAAGGCGGGTTCGTTTCGTGCCCTTAGCTTTATCTGGCTTTGCACTATTGGAGACGTAAAGTCTTTTAATTTCAAGCAATCGCTCATTTAGTTCATCTTGTGTTTCGGCGTAAAACATTCCTACAGCACGAGAGTCACAGACACCAAATCTTTCAAGTACTTCAATTTGTTTTGTAACGGACGAGCTTTTAGAGCCTGCCAAGATAGCGTTAATATTTTCGATCCATTTGAACAGTCGTGCAGTACTCCAAGAGGAGTCAATAGCGCGAAGTTTGTTCAACGTTGCCATAGCTATTGAGCGTGGGTGATCACCCTCTTTAAAAAGAACTACTCCAACGTTGATCACTTCCCCGCGCATTTTGTCAGCTGCAAGGCGAAGGACAACATAGTGATAAGTTTTATTCATATCCAAACTCCATTCTCAAGCGAATTGATCGTTTCAATCACTTGATTTTGCAAATTAGCTTCCCACCAGTCTGCAAACCTATTGGCATCATCAGCTGAAAGAAACACGCCTTCAAGCTGATTCAGCACTACAGATCTTAGCCAATTGACTTTTAAAGAGCTTACTTTTGAGCAAGTCTCATGGAATACCTTCAAATCAAATTTCACGCCTAACATGTCCCAGTATCTGGTTGCTTCCCATGTGTTTGGCGAGAAATGATTAAAGGGATGCTGTGCTGGGTGATGTGTTGGCCAGCTTCTCGAAAAATCCAAAGCTCGTAAGCGATAGTTTTCTTCACCATTTGAGTTTTTTATCGTTTGCACGATCCAATTGTTCCAGTGCCTATCATCGTTACCGAGCACGAGATCAATTGCAAAAACTGCCGAAAAAGCACTTGCATTGACGCATTTCCCTATGACCTCTTGCCAATCACTAATGTTGGTCTGATCAAACTTATGTGTTCCCGATTCGATTCGCGAACCAAATACATTTCGTTGACTGCCCAAGTGGTCAATTGTTATGACTGTAGGTTGACAAGCAGGAACACCGCAAGCATCGCATATTTTTGCACCGATGAACTCAGCAACGCCTAAATCCCCACCTTCTTTGACAAGGAATTGTTCACCATGCTGTGTACAGCCCACACCAAGGTTGTCTCGTCCTAGTTGAGGGGGATCAAGTTTGACAATCAACGGATGCAAACCCGCTAGAAACCCGTTATTTTGTATGGAAGTCAATGTTATGACCTTCTTGATATTAGTTCTTTAATCGTACATTAATAAGTGCATGTTTCTCAAAAAACATGTATCAAAAGGCCAAACGAACAAACCGATTTTATGAGCGTAGATTTAATTTACGCCCACAAAAAAGCCCACAAAAAAGCCCACGTGAGGTGGGCTTCTGTAACTAAGCAAAGCTAAATCAACACTCGTCGGTACCATGCCCAGGTGCCGCTTGTGTTGGCACATGGTGGCGCAAGCCTACTTGCTGATTGTGTTCATCCACAAACACGAGTTGTGGTTCATGCTTAGCCACTTGGTCCTCATGCACTTGCGCGAATGACGCAATGATCA
>JAHEEQ010000236.1 GCA_024640585.1 Micrococcales bacterium | reverse complement strand
CTTTCGCGTTTGCCAATTGAGCTTCAAGTTTCGCAACATCTTTTGAACCATTGGATTTGGCTTTGGCCAGAGCTGCTTCAATTTGATCGACTGCGTCTTGGAATTTGCTCGCAGTATTTGCAGCAAACGCTTTGCGGCTCGGGTCGTTTTTGCGCCACTCTTCTTGCTCAACCTCTTTAATTGCAGATTCGACTTTACGAAGTCGTCCTTCAACAGTTTGAATCTCAGCGCGTGGAACATGGCCAATTTTTGACCAACGATCTAGCACGGACTTGAATGCTTTCTTTGCGACCGCTAAATCTGTGACAGGAAGGATTTTTTCAGCTTCGGTTAGAAGTTCAAGTTTTAGCGTTAGATTCCCACCGAATTCTTCATCGCGAACTGAAAGTGCAGCTGAGCGGGCATCAAAAAATTCCTGTTGCAACCCTCGAAACTTTGCCCATAGAGCATCATCATCTTTTTTGCTTCCGCGCGGCGCAGTACGCCATCGGTCCATCAAAGCTTTGAATTTGTTTGAAGTCGCGTTCCAATCAGTTGACTTAGAAAGTTCAGCGGCTTGTGCAATGATTTCGTTTTTGATCGCTTTTGATGCAGCGGTTGCTTTTGTCAATTCCCCAAAATGTGTGCGACGGGCCTTATCGAAGGTTTGGCGTGCAGCGCTGAAGCGTTTCCATTCGACTTGTTCAGCATCTCGCTCGCCTCGAGGAAGTTTTTTCCATTCCTCAAGTAAGGTATTAAATCGCTCTTGAGCTACTTTCCATGAGGTTGAGTTAGCTAATTTTTCTGCTTCATCAGCGATTGCAGTTCGCTTAACCAGGGCTGCAGCGCGAGCAGCAGCTTTGGCTGCAGCTTTTTCGGCTGCTTTCACTTCGCCTAACTCACGAAGTTTCGCTGAAAATGCAGGAAATGCCGCTATGTCACCAACCACAGAAGGGTTTGCAACTTGTGCATCGAGTTTTGTAGCTAGTTCCACTGCGCCTTCAGGACTGCCTTTACCGGCCTGTAGACGACTGATAGCTAAATTGACTTCTGCTACCAAGGCTTCATATTTGTTTACATAAAAGGCTAGAGCCTCCGCTGGAGTACCAATTGTGTACTGACCAATTTGCACTTCACCACTAATTGTTTTTACAAATACTGTGCCGTCTTCTGTAGCACGACCAAATTGTGTATCGGTTGTCATATTTTTTTCCCTTACTTA
Organism: Micrococcales bacterium; assembly: GCA_024640585.1. The sequence goes on along the minus strand of JAHEEQ010000236.1, from coordinate 11,848 downwards.
GTGGTGGCAGACTCTGATGCGGATGGTGACATCGGAGACTTGGAATAATCAGTATTGATCGTGTACTTCGCTGAAAGTATTCCAATTGGTAGTTTTGGAGCGCCATCAGTTCCAGTCTCAGCACCTTGTTCAGCTATGCGCTCAACAATGCTTAGGCCCTTGATAACTTTTCCAAAAATTGTGTAATTCGCACCCAAAGTTGTGTCCTTGTAAACAATGAAGAACTGACTGCCATTTGTTCCTGGGCCACTGTTCGCCATTGCAACTGTTCCGGCTGGGTAATTGTTTGTTTTTGCTTTTGGCAGATTTTCATCCGCGAACTGGTAGCCAGGTCCACTAGTTCCAGTTCCGGTTGGATCACCACATTGCAAAACGTAAAGTCCGCTAGTAGTGATTCGGTGACAAGGTGTTTCGTCAAAATATTTTTGCGTAGACAAGAACAACATTGAATTGACTGTTTTTGGTGCTTTCTTGTGTTCAAGTTCAACCACAATGCGTCCACAGTTTGTATTCAAAACCCATTGGTAGGAGTCTTCAGATAAATCCATTTTCGCCGGTTTGTCGAAAGTCATGGCGCTTGAAAGCCCAACTGGAGCAGTTAAGCAATTGATATCTGGTGGAGTATTTGTAGTAGTCGGTGAAGCAGAGGTGTTAGAGCCATCCCATTTGTTCCAACCAATTACTAAAGCAATCACTAAAACCAAAGCTGCTGGCAGGAAAACACTGCGATTGCGCTTTGCGGTGGTAGCTCGATTTAGTTGACGCTCACGTTTGGCTCGCACTAATTCACGTTCACGTTTGTTGGATGAGGACACTGAAAACTCCTATTTGGGGTAGGTGGGCAAGTGTATTAGGGGCAAATATGAGCAAAATGCCGAGTTTGGTTCCTAAGGCTATGAGGTTGTCGCCTACACTTCGGACACCCGCCAAGAGGTGGGTGTCCTGTTCAGACCGTCTATCTGAAGGGTTTAGCCATGCTAATTGCCGGCTTCAGTGCCGGCCCCTGGTCCACCAACTGTTGGGTGGTTTCTCCAGGTGCCAATCAAGAGTGTGTGGTCATCGACCCTGGGTTTGATTCAGTATCGCAAATTTCGCAAATTGTTTTGGAAAACAATCTCAAGCCAGTTGCAGTTTTATTGACGCATGGCCATATCGATCACATGTGGTCTGTAACTCCTGTCGCGAATGGCTACGAAATTCCAAGCATGATTCATCAAGCAGATCGCAATCGGCTTGCAGACCCAGTTTCGTCGTTAAGCGCAGACAATCAGGCTTTAGTTCGCACTCTAGGAGGGGAATTTTCAGAACCCCGACAAGTCACCGAATTTTCTAGTAATGAAACAATCCAAATTGCAGGAATGGAAATTGACATACTTTGCGCACCTGGCCATACGCCTGGTTCGGTTATGTATAAATTTGCTGATACCGAGCAACCAGTTTTATTCAGTGGAGACGTTTTGTTCCAAGGGTCTATTGGTAGAACGGATTTAGCTGGCGGCAACTGGGATTCGATGCAAGAAACTTTAAGAAATGTTGTTTTGCCGCTTGATGACGATTTAGTTGTGCTTTGTGGACATGGTGAGCAAACAACAATTGGTGAAGAGAAAATGAATAACCCGTATTTGCAACCGCTAGTTGGGAGATAGGTATGAATGACATTATTCGCGCGCCAAAAGGTGTACCTGACTACGCGCAAGCTGATGGTGTTGAATTTCTTGCAATCCGTGAAGCATTGAGCCAACCAATCGTAAATGCTGGATATCAGTACATCGAACTACCTGTTTACGAAGACACAAATCTATATGTGCGCGGAGTCGGCGAATCAACAGACGTTGTCAGTAAAGAAATGTTCACATTCAGCGACAGGGGAGATCGCTCGATAACTTTGCGCCCTGAAGGCACTGCTGGTGTTATGCGTGCAGTGATCGAGCACGGTCTTGATCGTGGGCAGCTCCCAGTCAAACTTTGGTATGCCGGTCCATTTTTTCGAGCCGAAAGACCACAAGCGGGTAGATACAGACAACTTCAGCAAATCGGCATTGAAGCAATTGGAACAGATGATCCAGCTTTAGATGCCGAGGTCATTGCAATCGCTTATGACGGCTTTAAAAAAGTTGGTCTTAAAAATTTCACATTAAAATTAACTTCGCTTGGATGCAAAGTTTGCCGTGCGCCATACCGCGTGAAATTGCAAGAATTCCTCAAAGGACTTGAGCTTGACGAAGCAACGAAGAATCGAGCAGAAATCAATCCTCTTCGAGTGCTCGACGACAAACGTCAAGACATTCAAAACCAATTAATGAATGCACCTTTGCAAGTGAACAACTTGTGCGAAGACTGCCAAAAACATTACAACGAAGTTCGCGATTTTTTGAGACTGTTTAATGTGGAATGGCAGGAAGCTCCGAGAATGGTGCGCGGACTTGATTACTACACGCGAACTACTTTTGAATTCGACCACCCACAATTAGGTGCTCAATCTGGAATCGGTGGCGGAGGCCGATATGACGGATTAATGAGCGACCTAGGTGGTCAGAACTTAAGTGGTATCGGATTTGGTCTCGGAGTCGACCGCACTTTGTTAGCAAGTCGGGCAGAAGGCATCGAAGTTGGCGACAAGTCCAGCGTTGATGTCTATTTGATTGCACTTGGTAATGAAGCAAAGAAGAAAGCAATTGAAATTGTTTCGCAGTTGCGCAGTCTCGCAATTAAAACTGATTTAGCTTTCGGCGATAGAGGCCTAAAAGGTGCTATGAAAGCTGCAGATAAATTCCTTGCTAAATATGTAATCGTGATTGGCGATGGCGAATTGGAAACAAAAACTATGAACATCAAAAGAATGTCGGATGGAGAAATTTTTGACACCACATTTTCGCAATTAGAAATTTCAATCAAGAAACTGATCGAGGAGAAATAAGTGTTACGCACACACAATGCAGGAATTTTGCGAGCTACAGATGCTGGCTCTTCAGTAACTTTGGCAGGATGGGTAGCTAGACGTCGAGATCATGGGGGCGTAGCCTTTATTGATTTGCGCGATGCATCTGGAGTTGTCCAAGTTGTAGTTCGTGATGAACGCACTGCGCATATTCTGCGGAGTGAATTTTGCGTAAAAGTAATTGGTGAAGTGTCGCTTCGACCTGCAGGTAATGAAAATCCGGAACTTCCCACAGGCGCGATTGAGATTTTGGCTGATGTCGTTGAAGTTCTAAGTGAATCAGCGCCACTGCCATTCCCAATCGATGATCATCTTGAAGTTGGTGACGAAACCCGTTTGAAATGGCGCTATTTGGACTTACGGCGTTCAGGTCCGGCTGCTGCTCTTCGTATGCGCAGCAAAGTAAACCAAATTGCTCGAGATGTTTTATTAGCTCAGGATTTCGTTGAAATTGAAACGCCAACTTTGACAAGATCAACTCCAGAAGGTGCGCGCGATTTCTTGGTTCCAGTTCGATTAAAACCAGGAAGTTGGTATGCACTACCGCAAAGTCCGCAATTGTTTAAGCAATTGTTGATGGTGGCTGGTATGGAGAAGTATTTCCAAATCGCCCGCTGCTATCGTGATGAAGATTTTCGAGCAGATCGGCAACCAGAGTTCACCCAGCTAGATATTGAAATGTCATTTATTGAACAAGAAGACATTTTGGTTTTGGGAGAGCAATTAGTTCGTGCGCTTTGGAAAGGTGCAATTGACTACACAATTGGCGACATCCCTCGCATGACTTACATGGATGCCATGCGGTTGTACGGAACTGACAAACCTGATCTGCGTTTTGGTTTGGAACTTGTTGACCTAACAAAATACTTCTCAAAAACTGAGTTCCGCGTTTTCCAAGCGGAGCATGTTGGTGCAGTCGTAATGCCAGGCGGGGCAGACCAGCCAAGGCGCACATTCGATGCTTGGCAAGAATGGGCAAAACAACGTGGTGCCAAAGGTTTGGCATACGTGACATTTGGTGAAGACGGTGAATTAGGCGGACCAGTTGCTAAAAATTTAAGTGAAGAAGAGCGCAATGGTTTGGCGCAAGCTACTGGCGCTAAAGCTGGCGACTGTGTTTTCTTTGCAGCCGGAAAACGTTCTGATGCACTAGGGCTACTCGGCGCAACACGTCTGGAAGTTGGCAAACGTATTGGTGCGATTGACGAATCGGAGTGGTCATTCCTTTGGGTGATTGATGCGCCGATGTTTGAGCAAATAGAAAATGAAGATGGATCGTCTGGCTGGACTGCGGTGCACCATCCGTTCACCTCGCCAAATTCGGAATGGCTAAATAATTTTGAATCCGATCCAGGTAATGCACTCGCTTGGGCATACGACATTGTTTGCAACGGTAATGAAATTGGTGGCGGATCGATCCGTATCCATCAAGGCAGTGTTCAAGAACGAGTTTTCAAACTGCTCGGTTTATCTGATGAAGAAGCGCAAGAAAAATTTGGTTTCCTTCTTGAGGCATTTAAATTCGGCCCACCTCCTCATGGTGGCATCGCTTTGGGCTGGGATCGAATTTGCATGTTGTTATCAGGAGCGGCAAATCTGCGCGAGGTGATTGCGTTTCCGAAAACCGGTGGCGGTCACGATCCGCTTACAGGTGCGCCAACGCCTATTACACCAGCTCAGCGCAAAGAAGCTGGGGTTGATTTCAAACCTGAAAAGAAGATCGAAAAAGTAGAAGGCTAAGTGTCCATCTTTGAGAGAAGTTCTAACGCTCCACTAGCTGTTCGGATGCGTCCAAAAAACGCATCTGAACTAGTTGGGCAAACAAACATTCTCAAAGTCGGAACTCCACTTCGCAGATTACTTGATGGTGACAAAACTGCTGCAGTAAGTATTTTGTTATGGGGTCCACCTGGAAGTGGCAAAACCACAATCGCCCAAATGATTGCAACATCAACGAGCCGCAAATTCGTTGAACTCTCTGCGATTTCGTCTGGTGTAAAAGAAGTTCGTGAAGTGATTGCAGATGCAAGAGAATCACTTTCAGTTGGTGGTCAAAACACGGTGCTATTTATCGATGAGGTGCACCGATTCAATAAGTCGCAACAGGATGCATTATTGCCGGCGGTTGAAAATGGTTGGGTCACTCTTGTTGCAGCCACCACCGAAAATCCAAGTTTCAGTGTAAATGCACCGCTACTTTCTCGCTCTATCGTCGTACGTTTAGAGAAATTGTCGGAAGAAGATCTAAAACATTTAGTTGCAAGAGCAATTGATTCTCCATTAGGACTGAATGGCGAAATTGCAATCGAATCTTCAGGGCTTGATTTTCTCGTTCGGATCGCAGGTGGTGATGCGAGACATGTACTAACTCTCTTGGAAGCTTCAGCAGGAATTGCGCAAGCGAGTAATTGTGCGATTAGTGAAGGAGTTGTTTCACAAGCTGCACAGCATGCAATTGTGCATTACGACAAAGATGGCGATCAGCATTACGACATAATCAGTGCTTTCATCAAGAGTATGCGTGGGTCAGATGTTGATGCTGCGTTGCACTATTTGGCGCGAATGATTGCGGCTGGAGAAGATCCAAGATTTATTGCTCGTCGAATCGTGATTTTGGCAAGTGAAGATATTGGTATGGCAGACCCATCCGCTTTGCAAACCGCACTCGCAGCGCTGCAAGCTGTCTCTTTAATCGGGATGCCAGAAGCCTCATTAACACTTGCACAGGCAGTAATCCATGCTTCGCTCGCTCCAAAGAGTAATTCAGTTGCTGTTGCGATTGAACGCGCTATGACGGATGTGAATCGGGGCAGAGGAGGAGAAGTTCCAGCTGAACTTCGCGATGCACACTATGCCGGAGCTACCAAAATGGGGCATGGCGTTGGATACCAATATCCACACGATTTGCCTGCAGGCATTGTGTCATTTGCCTACGCGCCGCAAGATATTCAAAATCGGGTTTATTACGAGCCAAGTCAGCATGGACATGAAAAACGATGGGCAGACATTTTGACTCACATCAAATCCTTACTAAAAGGTGACTCGGTAGGGTCTGCCACTGAATCTAAGGAAGGTCGGGCACAATGAAATCGGCTGATATTCGACAGCGTTTTCTTGATTATTTTGAGAAGAACGGTCACACAGTCGTGCCTTCCGCTCCGCTCTTATTAGATGACCCAACGCTGCTTTTTGTAAACGCAGGCATGGTTCCTTTCAAACCTTATTTTCTTGGTGAAGCAGCTCCCGAATACAAAAGAGCCGCAAGCGTCCAAAAGTGTGTCCGCACTCTTGATATCGAAGAAGTTGGCAAGACAACTCGACACGCATCATTTTTTCAAATGGCTGGCAACTTTTCATTCGGTGACTACTTCAAAGAAGGAGCTATCCCATTCGCATGGGAACTGCTAACTGGTTCAGTAGCCGATGGCGGTTACGGATTTCCTGAAGAAAAACTCTGGGTAACTGTTTATGAAGACGATGATGAAGCTGCGGAAATTTGGCACAACAAAGTTGGCGTTCCGAAAGACAGAATCCAACGGCGAGGTCAAGTAGATAACTTCTGGTCAATGGGTGTTCCAGGTCCGTGCGGTCCATGTTCTGAAATTTATTACGACCGGGGCGCGCAATATGGAAAAGAGGGCGGTCCGGTTGTTGATGAGGATCGATATCTTGAAGTCTGGAACCTTGTATTCATGCAGTTTGAACGTGGGGCTGGACCTGGCAAAGAAGGTTATCCAATCCTTGGTGAATTACCTGCAAAAAACATCGACACCGGTATGGGTCTCGAGCGTATGGCTGCTTTGTTGCAAGGCGTTGAAAATATATACGAGATTGATACAACTCGTGTAATTCTCGATAAAGCTGTTGAGTTGTCTGGCGTTGCATACGGTAAAGATCAAAAGAGTGACGTAGCCCTGCGAGTTATTGCAGACCATGCCCGTACTTGCGCGTTCTTAATAGTAGATGGTGTGCTACCTGGGAACGAAGGTCGCGGATATGTGCTTCGCCGTATTTTGCGCAGAGTAGTTCGTAATATGCGAATCCTTGGTTGCAATGAACCTGTAATGGTTGAGTTAATAGATGCAACTATCGAAGCAATGGGCGCGCAATATCCAGAATTAGTTTCTGATGCCTCACGTATCCGCTCTATCGCCGCAAATGAAGAACTTGCTTTCTTAGCAACTTTGAAGTCCGGAACCACAATGTTTGACACAGCGGTTGCGCAAACTAAAACTACTGGCGCTGCAAAATTAGCCGGTGATCAAGTTTTCCAACTACATGACACGTACGGTTTTCCCTTCGATCTAACTGTCGAAATGGCTAAAGAAGCTGGCCTAGAAGTTGATGAAGATGGTTTTAGATCTCTAATGAAACAACAGCGTGAACGGGCTAAAGCAGATGCGATGACCCGCAAGGCAGGCCTAACTGCTCCGACCGCGTACAAAGAAATAATGGAAGCTGCTGGAACATCAAATTTTGTAGGTTATGAACACATCAGTTCCGAAACGAAAATCAACGGTTTATTAGTCGATGGAAATGTGGTGGATTCTGCAATTCCTGGCCAATATGTTGAAATTGTCTTGCAAGACACGCCTTTTTATGCTGAAGGTGGCGGCCAACTCGGCGATCACGGTCGAATCACTTTGGCAAATGGCGCAGTGTTGGATGTTTATGATGTTCAATCGCCAGTTCCTGGTTTAATCGTTCACCGTGCAACTGTTGCGGATGGCGAAGTGACAGTTTCATCAAGTGCACACGCGGAAGTAGATCTATCTCGCCGACTCGCAATCAGTCGTGCACACACAGCGACTCACATGATTCACAAAGCGTTTAGAGAACTACTTGGTGAGACTGCAACTCAAATGGGCTCTGAGAATTCGCCAGGACGTCTTCGGTTTGATTTCCCATCTCCATCTGCTGTGCCAAATTCGATTTTGAACGAAGTCGAATCAAGAGTTAATGCTGTTCTTTTAGAAGACCTACCAGTTACAGCCCAGTACATGTCGCAAAACGATGCGCGGGAGATTGGCGCCATGGCATTGTTTGGAGAAAAGTACGGCGACAAAGTGCGGGTGGTCTCAGTAGGTGACTGGGCGCGTGAACTTTGCGGTGGAACACATACCCCAACCACAGGGCATTTAGGTGTTGTCAAATTCTTATCAGAAGGTTCGGTTGGAACCGGCGTAAGACGAGTGGAGGCACTGGTAGGCGCAGATGCGTACTCTTTCCTTGCCCGAGAACATATTTTGTTGAACAACATTGCGCAAAATTTGAAAGCTCGACCAGAAGAATTGTTCGAACGTATTGAAAATTTGGTCACAAAATTAAGAGATGCCGAAAAAGAGCTTGAGAAAGTTCGCGCCGGACAATTACGAAGTCAACTCGATAGCTACCTCAAAACAACATCTATTTCTGGCGTCGAATTGAAAACAGCGATTTTCCCAGAAGGAACCTCAGCAAATGATGTTCGCGAAATCGTGAATGAACTAAAAAGTGCAATGCAGACAAATGCAGGTGTGGTTTGTGCGATCTCTACAGCAGATGGAAAAGCATCAGTAGTTATTGCTGCGACTGATGCAGCCATAGCAAAAGGTCTTTCTGCTGGAACATTATTGGCAAAGATTGCTGAAGTAATTGAAGGCAAAGGCGGCGGCAAACCTGAACTCGCACAAGGTGGCGGCTCAAAAATTTCTGCGATTCCAGAAGCATTGAACCTACTAGCTGCAGAAATTTCTAAGTCAGTCTGACATGCGCAGAGGAGTTCGGATTGCGCTTGATCTAGGGGCAAGTCGAATCGGTGTTGCCAAATGTGATCCTGATGGACTGTTGAGTTCTCCAGTTGCAGTGTTAAAACCTGAAGATCTACATAACGCACTTAATGAATTGATTGCCGAATATGATCCAATCGAAGTGATAATAGGATTACCAATAGATTTACGTGGAGAACACGGAGTAGCAGCTCAGGCGGTAATTGAACAAGCAAATGCTATTGCAACTACACATCCCAAACTTGATTTTCGACTAGTGGACGAGCGAATGACCACCAGGGTAGCTAGAGGTCAATTGCGGGAAAGTGGACACACAACTCGCACTGACAAAGGGCTAATAGACGCTGTTGCCGCTAGCGTTCTCTTGGAGGATGCTTTGGAATATGAACGTCGTAATAACAAAGCACCAGGACAGGTGTTGAGATGAGCGTTTTCGGATTCAAGATGACTGAACCTGCAACTCAACCAAAACGTCCTTGGATTTTGGTAGTCTCAATTTTGGTAGTAATTACTTTAGGTGCTTTTACGCTGGCTAAGAGTTTGCAACCTGCCGCAGATTTTCCTGGAGATGGAAATGGTGCAGTAACAATCACAATCGAAGCAGGTGACACACTTCGTGAGATTGGTGAGAATTTATATACCAATGGGGTTATTGCCGGAGTGGATGCGTGGATTGCAGTCGTAAATTCAGATGAGCGAGCTACATCAGTTTCGCCTGGTGAATACAACCTACGATTGGAAATGAGTAGCAGATCCGCACTTGATTTATTACTAGATCCATTAGCGAAAGCGGTCAAGCGACTCACAATTCCCGAAGGGTTGCGGGTCTCGGAAATTGTCACTCTTGCATCAAAGGTTTCTGGAGTTAGTAAGCAAGATTTTCTTGACGCTTTTGAAGATCCCACATCGTTTGGCTTGCCAACAATTGCAAATGGGAATCCAGAGGGATTCTTATTTCCTGCGACCTACGAAATTCCAAAGAATGCAACCGCGATATCAATTTTGTCACAAATGACATCCCGGTGGTTCGCTGCTTATGATTCACTTGAACTTAGCCGACGAGCATCAGCAGCTGGACATAGTGTTCTCGAAATTGTGACGATCGCATCCATTTTGGAAGTAGAGGGAGCGCCGGTTGATTATTCGAAGGTTGCGCGCGTAATTGAAAACCGTTTAAAAATCAATATGCGCTTGCAATTAGACTCAACCGTCAACTATGCACTTGGACTTGATGAGCTCAACCTCACGCAATCACAACTTGATACCGCGAGTCCTTACAACACCTACAAGACAAATGGGCTACCAGCTGGACCGATAGGTAATCCAGGCGAAGCTGCACTTGAGGCCGCCCTTGAACCAGCACCCGGTAATTGGTTGTATTTTGTGACAACAGATCTGAAAACTCAAAAAACTGAATTTGCTGTCACATACAAAGAATTCCTAGTGCTCAAGCGAAAGTATTTAGACAGTGTTAACTAGCGGCAAAGCAGCAATTTTGGGAAACCCAGTTGATCATTCACTTTCACCGACTCTTCACCAAGCTGCTTATTCGATGCTCGGAATTGATTGGGCCTATGGACGATTTAATGTAAATCCAAATGAATTCGCTGAATTTATTGATTCAAATTCTGATCACACGGGATTTTCGGTAACGATGCCTCTAAAGGACAATGCATTTATTTATGCTAGTAGGCACGATGATTATTCTTTGCTAACCCGCGCCTGCAACACTTTGATTCGCGAATCTGATGGAACTTGGAGCGGATTCAATACAGATGTTGCAGGTTTTATTGCAATTCTTTCTCCAGTTATCGAAGTGGCGGGAACCGCATGTGTCATTGGCTCTGGTGCCACGGCTCGCTCAGCAATTGCAGCGCTTGATCATCTGGGGTACAAACAAATTGGCATTGCAGCACGAAGAAGCGATGCTATAGACGAGCTTGCTACTTATTTCCCGGATATAAGTTTTGTACTGCAAGATATCTCGGAACCGAAGGCTGATTTATTGATCAGCACTGTTCCAGCAGGTGCTTCGGACTTTGTCAAACTTCACAACAGCACAAAAGTATTTTTTGATGTCATCTATGCACCATGGCCTACGAAGCTCGCAGCAAGTGCAATCGTTCAAGAATGCCAAGTATTTAGTGGCTTACATCTGCTCGCCGCTCAGGCAGTTGAACAGGTTGTACTTATGACTAATTGCGATCGAGAATACATGCATAAACTTTTTAATACCATGTATGACGCAGGACTAGTTCAACAGACCAAGGGTTCTGTCTAGTAAATGTAAAATCCGATAGAACTCACAAATCTATCCGATAAGAATCCAACTATGGTTTTAGATGCGATAAACATCGCGATTGCAGTATTGGGTTTTAAAGCCGCAAGGGTAGATTTCAAATCCTATGTACTTCCGAATTTTTTAAACCTTTCAATATTCAGTTTGGGTTTGCTCTCGCAGCTTTTTGATTTCAGAATTGACGTACTTCGATCAGCCCTTCTATTTTTTATTATTCACCTAGTCATCGCAATCTGCAGACCAAACGCTTTTGGTATGGGGGATGTCAAGTTCATAGCTGGATTGGCCCTAACTTTTCCAACTTCAACTCTGACTTTCCTCTGGCTATATTGCGCGTATCTTTTTGGCAGTATCCATGGCTTTTGGCGAAAAATCTTTCGAAAATCTTCAAGAATTCCTTTTGGCGTGAGTCTTTATGGGGCATGGATTGTCATTTGCGTGGGAGAATGGGCGAGTGTTGCGTTGGATTACAGCTGGTGAATCCCACGGTGAGGCTCTCACCGCGGTAGTTGAGGGCATGCCAGCAGGTGTGGAAATTACCACCTCAGAAATAGGTCATGCACTTGCCCGCAGGCGTCTTGGATTTGGCCGCGGGGCGCGAATGAAATTTGAAGCAGATGAAGTCAAAATCATTGGCGGTGTTCGGCACGGTCTCACTATGGGCGGGCCGATCTCTGTAATCGTCGCAAATAGCGAATGGCCGAAATGGGATGCAGTTATGAGCGCTGACCCTGTTTCTGCGGAAGCGCTAGATGGAGTCGCTCGAGCCGCAGCTCTGACAAGGCCTCGTCCTGGGCATGCAGATTTAGTTGGAATGCAAAAGTATGGATTTGACGACGCACG
>JAHEEQ010000235.1 GCA_024640585.1 Micrococcales bacterium | reverse complement strand
ACTTCGCCCTCATCCGTGTACTGAATTGCGTTGTTAATTAGGTTCAAAAGTATCTGACTCAAGAGGGAGTCATCTCCTATCGCCTGTTGTACCTTGACATGAAATTTCAGTGTCAAGTTTTTCTGCAAAGCATGCGGCTGAACTACCTCTTTCAATGACGTCGCCAAGCGATCAATCGCGAATTGATGGTTGTTAGGTTTGTAACTAAAGCTGTCGAGCTTGTTGATGTTCAACAATGCTTCAAACATTTCATTGAGCGTTAGAACACTGTTCTTAATTTTGCCAATCGTGTTTTTGGCTTTTGCAATATCTTTGTCTAGATCGAGTGTGTCGAGATACATGTTCACGGCATGCATGGGTTGTCGCAAGTCATGGCTGGCTGAAGCAATGAAGTTTGATTTAGCGACATTGGCTGCAATCGATTGATCTCTCTCAACGGCTAACTCTTCATAGAGTTTTTCATTTCTCAATCGCAAACGAACAGAGTCTTCAAATGTTTTCGAGAAGTTTTTTGCAATCTTGACGACACAAATAAACAAAATCGAAATACCAATGGCAAATGGCCAAGGAAAAATGTCTCTATTCCAAAGCACGGTTGAGATGGCTGGCATCAGCGTGGGAATGATGAAGCTGTAAAACGTTGGCCAATGCACACAATAGCCAAACATGCTGTTGAACATCCCTCCGGCTGTCACGTACAGATAAATCATGCGATTCATCTCGTTCAAATCCGGCACCAAGAGCACCCACCCCAGCCCCCAACCCACGCCAATCAGGCCAACACCCATCGTCACGACCTTCAAATCGTTCTCTGGGTTCTGAATTTTTTCCTCATTGAACTCAAGCGTTGAGGTGCTCCACGTTCGAATGAATGTGGCAATCGCCATATAGCTAAGCCATATCGCTAGTTTGTTGGGTTCAGCATCGTCATAGAAAAGTACAAGCGCAAATAGTGGCGCCAAGATATTCGTCAGCGTCACAGATCTCGCTGTTTTGACGATGTATGCCGACTTGAATTTAGCAATTTGTGTATTCCATACAGGCTGACTATCCGCAGCCACCTCTGTCGCACTCAATAAATGCTGCATGCTGTCCTTGTTGTGCATTTGACTAAATTTCGATTTTGGTGCGAATGATGTTGTTAGAAATCAAAATCGTCTAGAACTTTGGCTCTATTGGTCATTCATATTTGCCCGCGTGTTTTGCTTGATCGGGCGCTTAACGCATTGGTTCTAGAGCATATTTGTTATTGAATTTGCACAACGCTCAAACTACGATTTTGGTTGTTCTTTATTCAAACACTCACATGAGATTCGCAATCGTTACGTCGTCTATTTCGTTGGCACTTATCGCTGTCATCAGTGCACTTTCTATCGCAGTTCTTTCTTGGATTTATCCAGCCGTTCAAAGCTACGATCCCAACGCTGATCTGAAAACAGAGATCTCTTGGGGTCAAGGTAGTTAAGTCATGCGCCCAAGCTTTCTCATCACACTACTGCTTTGTATTGGAAGCTTCAGCACCGCGGCCATACTTTTTTTGGATGATGCCTCACAAGCATCATCCAAGCGAACTGCGCCGCAGTCCTCTATAGAAATCAAATGGGGCGAAGGTTCTGAGGCCGGTACGCCTGACTAGCGTATTCGTTCTAGACCCTATTTTCTATTGAGCTGCTAACGACCTATCACTAGCATCGATGCCATCCTTAAATCTTCGATGACCACTTGATATGTACAACGCCTACGCCATCAACGCCAATTTTCAATATGTGATTCGCTTAGCTGTATGCATCGCATTTCTTTCTAGCGCGTTTGCATGGGCCGCAAAAACTGATTCGGCAAAAACTGTTCTGGGCAATAACGAAGAGACGTTTGTATTCGCAGGCATGTGCCCTAACGGCGAACCTTATCGACTTGTCTCGTATCAAAAGAACGTCAGCGGCTTGTCTTCGTCGTACTACGACTATGACGCTCCCGTTGGCAAAGGCACGGTTCAATCTGATGCGACCCCCAAGGTCATGGCCGTCAGAGTTTGTCGCAAGCTGGCGGAAATCATCAATACCCATTATTGGGAATGATGTCGCCATGTTCCCTCTCTCAATTCATACGCTGGAACATCCGCTGTTAGCAATCTTAGAGAGCGTCTACAAAACCGGTTCTATCGTGAAGGCGGCCAAACATCTGGGGCGGTCTTACCGTCATGTTTGGGGGGAGCTCAAACATTGGGAATCCGAGCTGAATGCCAACCTCATTGTTTGGGGAAGAAGCGGTAAGGGTGCTGAGTTGACACCACAAGCCATTGGGTTTCTCGTTGCTGTTTCTCAAACTCAAGCGGACTTAGCACCTCAACTGGCACAGATAAAACATCGGTTCCAGCAGTGCGTGAATATTTTAAAAAGCACCGACACGGTGCAAATGAAACATTAATGCTCTATTTTTAGTTGCTTATAGATCGAGCCCGCGTCAATGATGACGCATCTGTAACTAAAGTTTAGTTGATGCATTCACGACGCGTCAGTAGCATCACTTTGATATGAATGTCATTTCCAACAAATCCCTGCTCATCATTGATGACCATCCCGTTTACCGC
>JAHEEQ010000218.1 GCA_024640585.1 Micrococcales bacterium | reverse complement strand
CCCTTCGCTTTCGAGCTAGTGGTTTTGCAACCCTTCGCAAGAAGCTGGATTTATCCGCAGAACAAATGGGCAAGCTTATTGGCGTTTCAGCGCAATCGGTCTATCACTGGGAAGCTGAGAAGTCTCGCCCACGTTCAAGCCAACTTCCAGCTATTGCTTCGGCTCGCAAGCTCACGAAGAAAGAAGCTTGGGCTAAGTTAGGCCTCTGATCAAAAATGCGTGAACGTCACAAGGTCTATGTCATCGAATTAGACAAAGACGTTCTTTACAAGGCTAGATTCAAGATGGCCAATCCTGATTGCATAACTGTGCAAAGCTGAAAGCAAGTTAACTAGGCTCGCAGGATTTGATCATCCACTCGGACATCTCATGACTCGCAGGCGTTTGAATCTAGGCTTGAAGTCATTGCGTTCGTGCGATCCTCTGTATTTCAGTGAATTTCAGTTAATTTTTGATTAACCCTAAACAAACAATAAAGCGTCATAAAAGCTGCAATTACAAAGACAAACACATCATGTTCGTAGTTTCTGAAATCTACAAAAAAATTATTGACAGCTCAGCAATAGCCAAAAAAGCTAACGCTGTCTTTACGCACATTGAGCCCAAAAATTTTATGTACTGCATAGCTCAAGTAGTTAGTGTTTGAACTTTCATGCTATCAGTGTCACATAGATGACTTCGCTAGTGATTTCCCTATCAATTCTGTATTGAATAAATAAAGGGGCCATCAGCAATTTATCTTTACGAGCGAATATGATTCGCGCACCATGAAAGAAATATATTTACGCTTCATTGCACTTGCTCATGCGCTTGAAGGCACAACTGCGGCAGTCTCCACCGTTGACGTAACCGCTAAGCAACTCCTCAACGTTATCGCATCAAATCACGCACAAGACAAAACTTTGACTGTGACTGATGCAATGGCACTGACTTCAATTGCAAGCCCTGCAACAATTCATCGCAAGCTAGATGATTTGCGAGAAGCGGGCTTGATTGAGCAATCATTCGTAGGTAACAATCGCAGAACAAAACACTTAACACCAACAAAAGCTGCTGAAAAATATTTTGCAAATCTTGGTGAAGCGATGAAGCAATCTATTGCTGCTACTTGATTTTGAGAATGATTGACCTGTCCTGCATGTAACTTTTTGTATACATCCCAGTACCAATTTTTGGCAGAATTAGCAAATGCTAAAACTCAGCGAAGCCAACAATTACGCCAGTCTGCTTACCAAGATTGCCCTTGCACTTGGATGCGCTCTGGTTTACCTCTTTGCATTCAAACTTAACTCTGCACTATTCGATTGGCTGAAGTTTTCTGAAGGCGTCAATTGGGTTTTTATTCCGAGCGGGGTACGAATGTTGCTCATCTTGGTGCTCTTGTACTCGGGTTCAATCGGCATAGCGATTGCATCCTGTTTTATCAACTACATGATTGGCAATGATGATCACCACTTGTTCAACATTGTCACAGCCGTTATTTCTGGCTTCGCCCCTCTGATTGCGCGTGAAATCTGCATCGGGTTATTTCATCTTGATGCCAGTCTTCGCGATTTAAATTCAAAGACTTTATTTCAGCTATCAGTTGTCTTCTCGTTGATAAGTGCCTTGCTGCATCAAGTTTGGTTCTCTTGGAACGGTGTCACTGAGGACTTTGTTGCGAGTTCACTTGTGATGGCATTTGGTGATTGGGTGGGAACAGTACTAGTATTGGCTGCTGCCTCATGGCTTCTAAAGCTAAAAAATACGATCAAGACAAAAATTTAAATTCAGAGCAATTCTGATTTTGATATTTCTTCTGAAAATTTGATTAAGCCATGGGTCAGCCTAGGCACTTACAATTAACTGATGACTGAAAAGCCACAAAACAAAAAGTATCATTGCTTAGAAGCCTTGCGCTAGAACTGATTGATTCAGACGAACGCAGAGAGCACACGAAGCAGCTACTTGACGAGTTCCTTCCGCATCTTGCAGCGGAAATAGAGAACAGCTTGCATGATCAAGATGCCAAGCTGTTCTATGAAATCTTCACCGAACAGCGTCGCCCCAAGATTCGTGTGGTACTAAAGCTAAAAAAGTTTGAGCATGAAGTACTGATACATCTTGATTCAAAGAATGCTATGTTCGTGATCGGTAGCGAACGAACAGGTGAAACTGCCAGCAATGCCTTCAATGCATCAGCAATCGCTCAAACTATGCTGATGCGAGTTCGGTCTTTCTAATCACGATTGAATATCAACAAAACACCTCAACGTACCTGACTATTCTGAAGTCCATTAGATGCATGGAGTTGAGTCCTAGTCAGTTGTATAGTTTGGCGACTTTCTCTCCCGCCTCATTTGCCGCCCCTTATGGGCACATTGCGTTGAGACCTTGACCGTTCCTCGACCAAACTTTTTGTTCAAACCATCAAGCGTATCCATCAACCTCGTGTCCGCAGCTTGAGTTGGTTCTAACCAATCCGTCTGAGTTGGCTTTGCCAAATTTCCATCGCATCGTGTTCGACCCAACCTGGTTGGGGGAAATGCTGTGTCAATGCCTTCTGTGCTTGGGCTACCACCTCACCGCGATGGTTAAAGACCATCGCTCTGCTGGAGCTGGTTCCCTGATCG
>JAHEEQ010000201.1 GCA_024640585.1 Micrococcales bacterium | reverse complement strand
GGCAAAGCCTTCGCTCAAAAAGACACACGTCCAAAAGAGAAGGTTCGCGTTGATGAAGATGAATCAATGTGGGTTGCAGCAGAGTTGAAAGCTATGCGCAAACGCTTTGATGCAGATCTTGGAAAGCGCCAAGAGGCACTACACAAATCGCAAAAAGTTCTAGACGACCTAATCGGACAATCTGACGATGGCGCTGGCGCTGAAACCGCAGACACAGGCAATGCAACTCTCGAACGCGAAATGCAAATTTCAAAGGTTGATGCAGCCGCTGCCCACGTCGAGGAAGCAGTGCAAGCAATTATGCGCATCGACAACAAAACCTACGGTCTTTGCCTAGATTGCGGAAAACAGATTGGAAAGATTCGACTACAAGAGTCTTATCCATACGCAACTCTTTGCATCGCATGCAAAGAAGCAGCCGACCGCACCGAAGCACTAAAACTCTAAGTAAAACCGAAAAAGGTCAGCACTCACACGGGTGCTGACCTTTTCTCTTAGGCTTACTGCATGACCTCGCGCCCAATCAAATTGATATCACTAATTGCTGGCGCAGTTGTCATTCTCGATCGCCTCAGCAAATTCTGGGCTGAGAACAATTTGCCGCAAGGGCAGAGTCAAGAATTCATCGGCACGCTTTTGCAATTCCACCTGACTTTCAACCCTGGTGCCGCCTTCAGCATTTTTACAAATGCCACCTGGGTCTTCACTCTCTTTTCCGCATCAATCAGCGGTTACATACTTTTCAAAGCCAAAGACATCATCTCAACTCCATGGCAAATCGGAGCTGGTGGAATTCTTGGTGGCGCTATCGGAAATCTCATCGATCGCGCAATCAACGAACCTGGATTTCCAAATGGACACGTAACTGATTTTCTACAACTTCCAAACTGGCCAGTGTTCAACATTGCCGACTCATCAGTTTTTTGTTCAGCGATTTTTCTGATCATCGTCTCGATGCGCGGGATTAATTATGACGGGTCCAAGAATGACTGAACATAAATCTCTTCACGTTCCTGATGGACTTCATGGCGAACGCATCGATGCTGCGATGGCCAGAATGCTTGGACTGTCTCGAACCAAAGCCGCAGATCTAATCGACAACGGCAATGTGACACTAAACAACAAAGTCGCAAAAGCATCAGACAAAGTTCATGGCGAAGATTTTCTTGAAGTTCATTTTCCTGAAGTTAAAGATCAATTAGAAGTCAAAGCTGAAATTGTTGATGGTCTAAAAATTCTCTACGATGACAGCGAAATTGTTGTGGTCGACAAACCTGCAGGTATTGCAGTGCACCCGTCGCAAGGCTGGGATGGGCCAACTGTGGTTGGTGGTCTTGCAGGCCTTGGCTACCGAATTGCAACTAGTGGCGCACCAGAACGACAGGGGATTGTCCAGCGCCTAGACGTCGGAACCAGCGGCGTTATGGTCATCACGAAAAGTGAATACGCATACTCGCATCTCAAACAACAATTCAGAGACCGCACTCCACTCAAGACTTATCACGCCGTCGTGCACGGAAGACTTGATCCACTAGTCGGCACCATCGACGCGCCAATTGGTCGCCATCCACACCACGACTTCAAATTTGCAGTAATGGCAGGCGGAAGAGATTCCGTCACGCACTACGAAACTCTCGAAGCCTTCGCACATGCATCACTTGTAGACGTGCATCTCGAAACTGGTCGCACCCACCAAATTCGCGTGCACATGTCAGCCTTGAAACATCCTTGCGTAGGCGATGAGATGTATGGCGCCGATCCAACACTGTCGAAGAAACTAAAACTCACACGCCAGTGGCTGCATGCTTTCGAACTTGAAATCGAACATCCAACAAGTGGCCAGAGAATTAGTTTTCATTCAGACTATCCAGCTGACTTGCAATTCGCATTAGACAAACTAAGGGAGATTGATTCACTATGACAACTTTCACTATCAAAACACCAAACGTTCCTGACGTCACCGTAAATCGTCTCGGCTTTGGCGCGATGCGCATCACTGGCTCTGGAGTTTGGGATTACCCAGCCGACCAAGAAAATGCAATCAATGTACTAAAGAAAGCAGTCGAGCTTGGCGTTGACTTCATTGACACCGCAGATTCATATGGACCAGAAACCAGCGAAGACTTAATCTCACGCGCACTTCATCCATACAAAAACGTTGTCATCGCCACAAAAGCTGGTCTCACCCGTCAAGGTCCAGATGTATGGACTCCGGTTGGAAATCCGCATTACCTAAAGCAATGCCTTGAACTATCTCTACGAAGGTTAAAAACAGATTCAATCGATCTATACCAACTTCACCGCATTGACGGCAACTATCCACTCGAAGATCAACTCGGAGTTTTTAAAACTGCGCAAGAAGAAGGAAAGATCAAACACTTCGGACTTTCTGAAGTAAATGTCGAACAACTTCACGAAGCACAAAAAACTATTCACGTCGCATCAGTGCAAAACCTCTACAACGTCGGCAATCGCCAATCCGAAGAAGTCCTAAAGGAATGCGAAAAACAAAACATCGGTTTCATTCCATGGTTCCCAATTGGCGGCCGTTCTATCTCTGAAATGGCAGATCAACTCGATGTCATCTCAAAGCGAACTGGCCACACCCATGCCCAACTTTCACTAGCTTGGTTACT
>JAHEEQ010000194.1 GCA_024640585.1 Micrococcales bacterium | reverse complement strand
CCAACAGCTAGCTACGCAAGCGGTGCAACCTGGGAAGCCTTGCGAATCTATCGATGCAATCGCTCGCGAACATATGACGAAGAATGGCATCGGTGATTTATTCATCCATCGAATTGGTCATGGGATAGGTCTTGAAACACATGAACATCCATATATGGTGAATGGAAATTCACTGCCAATCAAAAAAGGGTTTGCATTCAGTATCGAACCAGGCTTCTATGAATCCGGAAAGTCTGGTGCAAGAATCGAAGATATCGTTGTTTGCGGTGATGAAGGTGCGATTGTCTTGAACAACCAACCACGTGAACTCATAGTCGTTTAGTATGCAATACCAACTGATAAATGCAAGATTGTTTGGCAAATCTAAAAACGACTTTTTTGATATCGCTATAAGTGACGGTCGAATAACTAGCATCTATCCAGCAGGAGTCAACAGAAATCAGTATCGCAAATTGGATACGCAAGGAGGCTGGGTTGCGCCATCTTTCATTGATGCTCACGTCCACTTAACTAATACCGGCGTCAAACTATCGGGACTCGATTTATCAGTTTGCAATTCATACGAAGAGCTGAAAACAGCAACCGAGAGCATCCCAAACAATGGCGATATAGTGATCGGCCATGGATGGGATGATTCCAAGTGGAGCAAAAAAGCAGACTCAGAAGTTTTCAGAAATGATTCGCCCCCGATATACCTTTCTAGAATTGATGCTCACTCAGCACTCGTTTCACCAGCTCTTATTAGCCAAGTGCCTCAGGTTTTCAACGCAGATGGCTTCTCACAGACTAATCCTCTGACTAGCGATGCCCACGGGATAGTTCGCGAATTTGCCTACGGCTCAATGACATCAGCACAACGTCAGTTCTGCATTGAAAAAGCCATTTTTGCGTTCTTTGCAAATGGAGTTACACAGGTGCACGAGATGGCTGGGCCGCGAATTAGCAGTTATGAGGATGCCGAGTTAGTTAGCGCTGTTGCGTCTAAAACCGGAATGCAGCTTCAACTTTGGTGGGGTGAGTTGAATGGGCATGAGAAAGCAAAGTCTCTCTTGGCAACTGGATGTGGCGGTGATCTATTTATCGATGGCAGTCTTGGATCTAAAACTGCACTTATTCGTGAGCCTTACATTAGTGGGGGCAATGGAAATCAATACATCTCTGCTGATGAAGCTGCTGCTCACATAATTTCGGGTTATGACTTTGATTTGCCAACTAGTTTTCACGCTATCGGTGATAGGGCCATAGAAATAGCATCTGAAGCTTTCAGCATTGCAAAGACGAAACTTGGCCCAAAACAGTTCGCGAGATTGAGCCATCGAATAGAACATGCTGAATTTCTAAATTCAAATTTGATCAAGCGCTTAGTGGATCTGGGCATCACATTCAGTATGCAACCTCAATTTTCAAAAAATTGGGCGGGCGATGAAGGTATGTATTCAATGCGGATAGGGAAGCGATGGGAATCTTTGAACCCGTTTCGGCCTCTGTTGGAACAAGGTGCAAGGATTATTTTCGGGTCAGATTCTCCTGTAACTCAAATCAATCCTTGGCTCACGATTTCAGCTTCAATGAGTATGCACAAAGAAGATTATTCAATAACCCAGAAGTCCGCATTCAGGTCTCACGCCACTTCGAATATTGAAATTGGAGGTCGAGCAAATCTAGCGGTATGGGATGTTGAAAAATGGTCACAAATTCAGATCGATGATGTGAAGCACCGGTGGAGTACAGATGCTCGCAGTTTTCCAAATGATTATCCAGATCCGACAAGTTACCAAAAATGCCTGTTAACAGTCTCGAATGGCCGAATTGTTTATTCCGATATCGGGATGCCTCTTGATTAAGTTATTTGGTTATCTAAAATATTGTTTTCTTGGAGCAGCAATTGGAACACTACTCCCACCGTTCAATTTGCCACCTTATTTAATCTTTATTTTTCTTTATCCGGTATTAATTGCGACGAATCGAGCGAAATTTCGTGAACGGATTCTGATAGGTCTTTTTCTTGGACTTGGATATTTTCTAGTTGTTTTGAAATGGTTGGCAATAGTTGGTCCAGATGCACTTTTTGTTTTGAGCTTAATTTGCGCAGGCTGGTGGTCGATGGCACTTAGTCTTTCGATGCTGTTTGAAAAAAGTAAGTACTGGCCAATATGGTTTGCGTGCACTTGGGCAGCTGTAGAAACTATGCGAGACCACATTCCTTGGGGAGGATTTGGCTGGGGTCAAATTGGAATTCTCTGGCTAGACACGCCGTTTGCCGGCTTATACGCAACACTTGGGCAGATTGGAATGACATTTCTGACTTACCTGATAGTCGCTTTGCTTTATAGTTTTTATCGCTCAAACAATTACAAGAATCTCGCGAGTGGTCTCAAAACATCATCTTTAGGCCTTTTTCTATTAATTGCGAGTTATTTATCAATGAACCTGCAGCCGATTGAAACTGATGCTTTACAGAGTGTCGAAATAGCTGCTGTTCAAGGAGGAGTTGAACATTTTGGCCTGGGCGTCCTCGGTGAACCCCATGCGGTGCTTAATCGTCATCTTGCCCAAACACGCGAAAACCTTGATGCAATCAATAGTGCGGACTTAGTTGTGTGGCCTGAAAGCAGTGTTGATTTAGATCCAAATCGCGATATTGAAACCAAACAGTCCTTGATGCAGATCGATGGGGAAGTCGTTCCACCGATGTTGGTTAATGCGACTACGTATACGAATGACGGATATAAACAAAATTCTTCCTTATTTATGCAAGACGGCATCTTCAGAACTCAGTATCAAAAACGTCATCTTGTTCCGTTTGGCGAATTTTTACCTTTGCGCTCTCTTATTGAGAAATATACTGAGAGAGCTCAGATGCTGGGGACTGACTACAAACCGGGAAATCAATCTGGCAATCTACAAATTGAACGGATAAACCTCGGGTTACTAATTTGTTTTGAAATTGCAGATGACACTCTTATTCATGAGAATATCGAAAATCAATCTGCCATTATCGTACAAACAAATAATGCCACCTATCAATTTTTAGGTCAGACAGAACAACAAGCTGCCTATACAAGAATTAGAGCTATCGAAACACAAAGGCCAATAATTTCTGTTTCTACAAGTGGAGAATCGCTAGTTGCTATGCCAAATGGAGATGTAGTTGAATCTATTTCACAAACCGATACTGGCCTTCTTAACCTTCGGGTGAATTCAATATCTGGTCGCTCAATTTCATCAACGCTGCATTCGTTGGAAGTTTTATCGATTTTAATCGCTTTCGCTGGAGGTCTTGCCTTTGCGATAAGAAGGAGATTTAAGATTGGTTCATGATGAGTGAGTTCTTAGTTTGCATTCCAACTTACAATGAACGTGAAAACATCGAAAATATTGTCAATCGATTATTCAATGCCAATCCAAATGTTGAGGCTTTAGTCATTGATGACAGTTCGCCAGATGGAACTGCAGAAATTGTTCGCCATCTACAAACACAATATCCCAATCTCCATCTGCTTATTAATCCGAAAAAATCAGGATTGGGGGGCGCCTACCGAGCAGGTTTTGCGTGGGCCCTCGAAAACAACTTTTCCTTCGTGATTGAAATGGACGCAGATGGTTCACATCAGCCAGAACAACTGCCAAGCCTCATTGCCAAGGCAGCATCAAATGACCTCGTAATTGGATCAAGATGGACATCTGGCGGCTCGGTAGTTAATTGGCCCATGCGCCGCAAGATTTTGTCTCTTGGCGGAAATTTTTATGTTCGAAGCGTCCTCGGCATTTCAATTAAGGATGCTACAGCTGGATTTAGAATTTATTCGAGAGATGCTTTATTGAATTTACATATGCTAGAGAGCCAATCACAAGGTTATATATTTCAAGTTGAAGGTACATATAGAGCTGCAGCGCAAAAAATGAAAGTTTGTGAAGTTCCTATCGAATTTGTAGAACGAGAAATAGGAGTCTCGAAAATGTCACAGGCTATTGTTCTTGAAGCAATAGCCCAAGTAACTATCTGGGCGATCAAATACCGATTACTTCGAAAAGAAGTTATCTAGACCACTGCTGGTACTTCATTGCCAGCTTCGCTAATTCCCGCACGAACATCTACGCGCTGCAGCAAGAACCCACCAACTACAAAGAACACCACCAAGACGATAATCGCATTTCGATAGTCGCCAGTAAATTGATAGGTGAGAGCAAATAACAGTGTTCCTAACCAAGACGTTCCACGCTCACATGCTTGATACAAAGCAAAATATTCCGCTTCACGAGATTTTGGTACCAATTGACTAAACAAACTTCTTGAAAGTGCCTGAGTACCACCTAATACGAATCCGATTGCTGCGGCAAGTGCAAAGAACAAAGTCGCAGATCCAGATGGGACGAAACGTCCAGCAATAATTACAACTATCCAAATAAAAATACTGTTACGAATAGTAGATCGAGCACCTATCTTGCCGGCCATCTTTCCGGTGAAAAGTGCCCCAGCGATTGCAACAAGTTGGACAATAACAATGGCGGTAATCAAATTGCTCGTCTTTAATCCCAGAGCGAATTCGCCATAGATTGCAGCCGCATAAATTACAGTTTGAACTCCATCGTTATAGAATAAATATGCCAACAAAAACCTTTTGGTATTTGGGAAATGATTTAATTCCGACAATGTGGTTTTAAGTTGAGAAAATGAAGATCTGCTCAATGTTGAGAAGGAAATATTGCCTTTCACAGAATCTGCCGAATTCTTTATCCCAAAATAAGGCACAAATGTCCAAGCTGCCCACCAAACACCCGCGGTTAGCAAACTAATTCGAATTGAAATTTCTGATTGTTCACTTATTGTGACAAAAGCGAGATTTGAAATGAGCAATAAACCTCCGCCGACGTAACCAAGTGCCCAACCTTTCGAACTAACAGCATCGCGTTCATCGGCAGTTGAAATCTCGTTCAAGATTGCGTCATAAACAACAAGCGATCCGCCTAGCGACAAGTTTGCAATTGTTAAAAGCAAAATACCTAATTGCCAACCTGTTCCTTGAACGAAATACATGGAAGCAGCAGCTAAAGATCCAATCCAAGCAAGTTTCGACATCAGTTTGTGCTTATCGTGACGAAGGTCTGCATACGCACCGAGTAGAGGCAACAGAAATGCAGATAGGAGAGTGGTGAATGTGATTGTGTAGAGAAAAAGGGAGCCTGGTGCAATTTGGAGACCGAGAAGCGAAACGTTAGTTTGGCAAGTGGATTCGTCATCACAACCTACAGAACTCAACGCTATGTGCGTCAAGTACGGACCGAACAAAACCGTAGTTGTGGTAGTTACATAAGCGCTATTTGCCCAGTCATAGAAATACCAAGCTCGTTGGGATTTAGTGCTGCGGTGTTTTTGTTTCATGACCAGTTCCTCTCCAAAAACCTCGGTCTTGTAAAACTTTTTTCAATACACGTGGACGATCGGTCATAATCGCATCAACGCCCATGTCGTAAAGCCTGTGCATTTCTTTTGGTTCATCAATTACCCAAACATGCACTTGCATCCCTAGGTCGTGGACAAACTTGACGAATTGTGGTCGAACTATGTCTATTCCGTAAGCCCTGACAGGCACTTGCAGAGCTATTTGATTTGGCAATTTGTCCCTGAGTGCAGACTTAAGCTGATTCAATCGAGACAAAATAACAACTTTTGTAATTTCGCGGCCGCCAAGAGACATAGCTATGTGAGGTAAATGCTCCCGGATACGCACTAATCTATCTGTCGAGAACGAACCCAAACATATGCGCTTTTGCACCTCCGGCCTAGATTCCAAGAATCTCGCCAGGGGTTCAACGACTTCATAATCTTTTGGATCGAGATTCAAAACCACATCTTTCGGAATTTGATCCAGTAGGTCTTCGAGCGTCAAAATCGAATGTTCACCAAAAACTTTAATTGTCGACAAATCTTGCCAATTCGTGCCACCAATACGATCTGGTAAATCGGCAGATCTTTGCAAAGTTTCATCATGATGGATTGTCAGAACGCCGTCTCGAGTGACTCGTAAATCAGTCTCCAAGACTTTGTAACCGAGAGAAATGGAGTCCCTAAATGCAGCCAGCGTGTTTTCTGGATTCTCGAGAGCGCCGCCACGATGGCTAATTGCAAATGGCTCGTTGAATTGAGCGTACGGATTATTCATAGTTTAAAGCCGATAAGGATAATTATGTCATTTTTAAATGGGAAGGCGGAGGTTCTGATTTCAACCACTTCTGCTCGAATCTGAACTCTAAAAATACTCACATGCCTAACGCTAGCCTTAGACCGTCCAAACTTGATAGGAATTCATAAAAATGCTAAGAATTGCAGTCATTGGTGAGGGTGTGATTGACCAGTTCATTTCCAATGACACCCATCGAGATGTCATTGGTGGTTCTGGACTAAATACCGCTGTGGCGATGCGCCGAGCGGGGTCTGATGCGATTTGGTTCACTAGATTGGCCAATGATCCATATGGACTAGCTCTAGCCCAATATGCGGCTTCCGAAGGTGTGTTAGACCCAAATTGCACGGTTGGTGGTGAACCTGCTTCCCTAGTCAAAGTCTTCCTGTCTGAGGCGGGGCAGCCTCGCTATGAATTTGCCCTAGATGGTGCAGTTGACTGGCAATGGGCTTTTGAGGAGTTAGAACCACTCAAATCAAGTTTTGACATCATTTCGATAGGAAGCTTGAGTGCGGTTCTTGAGCCCGGTGCAACCCGGCTTTTTCAGACTTTAAAAGACTTAAAGAACTGTGACAAGTCTCCACTTATTACCTATGACCCAAATGCGCGACCAACCGCAGCATCGAATCCAGAGCATGCACTCGAGATGAAATCTCGCATTCAAGCCATGGTTGAAATTGCTGATCTCGTGAAGGTTTCTGATGAGGATTTGGCATGGTTGACACCAGAAGTTTCTGCGAGTGAGACTGCAAAGAAATGGTCAACTCAAGGGCCAAAACTTGTAGTTGTTACAAAAGGTGGCGAAGGCGCGGTGGCATTCGCTGATGGTGAAGAAATTGCAAGTGTGGATGGCGTAAGAATTGAAGTGGTCGATACCGTAGGTGCAGGCGACACTTTTATGGCATGGCTTGTTTCACAAATCGCAAATTCATACAACTGTGAAATACCTCTAGATAAAAACAGCATCACTTCCCTACTATCGCAATCTGCAAAAGCTGCGGCTATTACTTGCAGTAGAGAAGGCTGCAAACCCCCGTTCGCGGAAGAAATTTTCTAAAGCGCAAACTCTTCAATCGGAGGGCAGGCACAAACCAAATTGCGATCTCCATAGGCACCATCAATTCTTGAAACCGGAGGCCAATACTTCGATGCTGGATTGACGCCACTTGGGAATGCTCTATGGAGTCTTTCGGTTGGATTCAAATCACTCGACAATAAAACTAGCGATGTGTGCGGTGCATTTCGTAATGCTGAATCGGCGATTGCAACTTTTCCTTGCTTGATGTCTTCTATCTCATGGGCGATTTCAATCATTGCATTGATGAATCTTTCTATTTCAAAAAGAGATTCGGATTCTGTTGGCTCAATCATTAATGTACCTACGACAGGGAAGGACATTGTCGGAGCATGAAAACCAAAATCGATAAGACGCTTTGCAATATCGTCCACCGTAACGCCTGACGTTTTGGTTATGTCTCTGAAATCCAAAATGCATTCGTGGGCTACAAAACCATTTTTATTCGTGTACAAAGTTGGGAAATATTCTGACAACTTTCGAGATATGTAATTAGCGCTAAGAATTGCTGTTTGCGTTGCTAATTTCAAGCCGTCTGCTGACATCATTCGAATGTATGCATAAGGAATTGGCAGAATTCCAGCTGATCCAAATTCAGAACCCGAAATTGCACCAGTTTCTGTAGTTAATGGATTAGTTGGTAGAAAAGGCGCAAGATGGGCACGTACACCTACTGGTCCAACTCCAGGACCGCCGCCACCGTGCGGAATGCAGAATGTTTTATGTAGATTTAAATGCGAAACATCTGAGCCAAATTTACCTGGTTGAGCAATTCCAACTAATGCGTTGAGATTTGCGCCGTCAACATATACCTGACCACCCGCATCATGCACCCTCGCGCAAATATCTTTTACTGCTTCTTCAAAAACGCCATGTGTTGACGGATAAGTAATCATGATGGCTGAAAGATTATTTGCATGTTCGGAAATCTTTGCATTCAAATCAGCAAGATCCACGTTGCCTTTTTCGTCGCAAGCGACAACAACAACTTTCATTCCTGCCATAACTGCAGATGCTGCATTTGTTCCGTGGGCACTGCTTGGAATCAAACAGATATTGCGATGCCCCTCTCCCCTGCTTTGATGATAGGCAGAAATGGCTAACAAACCTGCAAATTCACCCTGTGACCCTGCATTCGGCTGCAAACTGATCTCGTCGTAGCCAGTAACTTCACATAAATATTTTTCAAGTTCTGCGATCAAAATTCGCCAACCTTGATTCTGATTAGCTGGTGCAAATGGGTGCGAATTTGCGAACTGCGGCCATGTAACTGCAGCCATTTCCGTTGCCGCATTCAGCTTCATCGTGCACGACCCAAGTGGGATCATGCTTCGATCTAACGCTAAATCAAAATCAGCTAACTTTCTTAAGTAACGCATCATTTCTGTTTCACTTTGATGCGAATTGAACACGGGATGATTCAAGGCATCTTCGGTGCGCTCGATTGACTGTTCTGAAACTATTGGTGCGGCTTCGATACTTAGTGCACTGCAAAGATTAATTACATCCTCGGTGGTTGATGTTTCATCGAAACTAACAGAAACCCATTGCTCATCGTAACGACGGAGGTTGTAACCGTTTTCAAGAGCTTTTGAAATTGTTTCATCTGCGTTGGTAGTTTTGAAAGTGACTGTGTCGAAGAAGCGTTGAGATTTCAAAACATAGCCAGAATT
The DNA here is from genome assembly GCA_024640585.1 of Micrococcales bacterium. Next base: position 4,404 of record JAHEEQ010000194.1, on the reverse strand, counting down.
CAATAATGAATTTGCAAATTGCTTCGCAAAATTTTGAGCATGCAAAGCGATTTCTTGCAGTCCGGACAAACCATGATATGCGGCATACATTCCAGACATAACTGCAAGCAGCGCCTGCGCAGTGCAGATGTTGCTAGTGGCTTTTTCTCTGCGAATATGTTGTTCTCGAGTTTGTAGAGCAAGTCGGTAAGCCCGGTTTCCTTGTGCATCGATTGATACGCCAACCAAACGTCCTGGCATCGTTCGTTCGAGACCACTTCTGACCGACATGAAACCAGCGTGCGGTCCACCAAATCCCATTGGCACACCGAAACGCTGCGCACTTCCAATTGCAATGTCGGCTCCCAATGAAGCCGGGCTTGGCAAAATGGTTAAAGCAAGTAAGTCAGTTGCGAAACAAACTAAAACGTTTGCTTCATGAGCTTCGCCAACAAGTTGAGAGAGTTCATTGATCGCACCTGAGGAAGCAGGATACGAAACGATTAATCCGAAAGCAGAGGAAAAATCAATGTTTGAATTAAGATCAACCAATTCGATTTGAATTCCTAATGGCAATGCACGTGTTTTTACGACATTAAGTGTTTGCGGATGCGTATCAACATCAATAAAGAGCGTTTTAGATTCACCTTTATGTTGACGCAACATAAGTGTCATCGCTTCAGCTGCCGCAGTTGGTTCGTCCAACAAAGATGCCCCAGCAATATCTAAACCAGTTAAGTCTGTAATCATGGTTTGAAAATTAAGCAAAGCTTCTAGACGTCCTTGCGAAATTTCTGGCTGATATGGAGTGTAGGACGTATACCAAGCAGGATTTTCCAACACATTTCGCAAAATCACTTGCGGAACATGAGTGTTGTAATAACCCTGTCCAATTAAAGACTTCGTCTTTGAATCATTCTGTTCTGCAAGCGACTTCAACTGCGCTAGTACGTCTGCTTCAGTCATCGCTGCGGGCAGATTTAAGTTTTCGGTCATTCGAATCGACTCAGGCGAGGCTTTGGCAATCAGCTCGTCGAGCGACGCAATGTTTAACTCTCGCAACATCAAAGTACGATCGATGGCGTCTGGGCCTAGATGACGACGTGAAAAATCATGAACTTGTGAACGACGCATAGATGAGCTCCTAATAGTGGCTTTAAGACCCATCTGTAATCCGCAAAATTTGCGACCTGAGAGTTTCGAAAGTAAAACTTTCTTTCACCTACGGTGAGCTGCGATGCTCTTTTCAGATGCACACACGCGAAATCGGTACATTTGCCTGAGAGTTTCCGGGGTGTTGCTCCTTCGGCGGATGAAAATTCACCGCTCTCCCGACACACGTATTGTGTACAGGCGAACTTTAGTTAAGTAAAGATTAGCCTGCGTTTCGGCTCGCCCGACGGATCGACAATTCGTCAGAACCTTCAACCAAATCTTCGGCAGCATCAATATCAACTGGCAACCCAGCCAAGCTACCTTCAACTTCTTGGACCACAACGCCAAGTGCGATTCCAAATACCGCTTGACCACCGTGCAAAAGGTCAAGGACTTGTTGGTCTGATGTGCATTCGTAGATTGATGCTCCATCTGACATTAAAGTGATACTTGAGAGATCTTCAATTCCCTGATCGCGTAAATGGTCGATAGCGGTACGAATGTTTTGAAGTGAAACCCCAGTATCAAGAAGTCTCTTAACCACTTTTAGAACTAGGACATCTTGGAAGCTGTATTGGCGCAGAGTTCCCGATCCAGTTGCTTCGCGCATACTTGGAACCACAAGTCCGGTGCGAGCCCAGTAATCAAGTTGTCGGTATGTAATTCCAGCAACTGTGCAGGCGACAGCACCCTTGTAACCAGTGGTCTGAATAGTCATCAAAGAACTCCTTGGGAAGGTGACCAAATCTAGGTTGTTGCGCAAGCAAGGTCAAAGACATTTAAGTTCGACACGCCGTAAAGTCTCAAGTGAGACTTCAGGAAACTCAATCCAACTGAGATAAACCCGCACGTACCAAACTGGAATGTAAACCAACAGACAAAGCCGCGATGTCGCGTGCAACATCTTGCGCTTGTTGAGCTAGTTCTGGGTCCTTTTGATGAGCCAAAGTTGAGACCACTTGTGTGATTAATCCCAATTCCCTATCAGCAGCAATTTTGAAAGGCCGCAAGTGACGAGCTTCAATGCCATATTTCTCAAGCGCTACGACTGACTTGAGGATTGCCACATCGTCTGCGGTATAGCTTTCGGCGCCAGCAAGGACAAGACCAAACTCTTTAGCTTGATCTAGTTGGGTTTTTTCAGCACCCGTTGCTTCAAGCAATTCGGCGATTGTCAGCCTAAGAGGTGCATTTTCCAGAAAATCTGATGCGGTTGGTAGCGAATCTACAGAAACTAAAGCTCTCGGAGATACCTTATTAACATCATCAGGCTCAAGACCTCGATCTAGCGCATCAAGTCTTTCTTTAATAACTCTAAGAGGCATATATTGATCGCGCTGCAATGCGAGAACATATCGAAGGCGCGCAATATCAGCGTGCGAATATTTTCGATAACCAGAAGCGGTACGTTGCGGCTCTACTAGCCCTTCAGTTTCTAGAAATCTAATTTTAGAAATCGAGATATCAGAAAACTCTGGTTTTAAGTATTTAAGAACGTCGCCAATACTTAATAACTGTTGAGGTTGTAATGCTCCCACTATTTACTCGCTTCATAGAAACTAAAACGAAACTTACCGATTTGAATTTCGTCACCAGTCTTGATTGCAACTGGTGATTCAATTAAAACTCTATTTACATAGCAACCGTTCAAAGAACCAAGATCTGTAAGTTGCCATCCAGAGTTGACTTTCTCGATCACTGCATGCTTACGACTAACTGTGATGTCGTCTAGGTAAAGTGCATTGTCATCAGTACGACCTACATCGATTCTTTCTGAATCTAAAGTCCAGATTTCTCCAGCACTAGGTCCGCGAAGTACCACCAATGCTGCCTTGCCTGCTGGAATATCAGTTACATTCACAAAGTGATGTGGCTCTTCAACAGCTTGTTCTTGCGCAATTGAGGTTGTCGAATCAAGTCCACTTGCATCCTGACTGCAATTCGAGCAAATTGGAGTTTGGGTCTCCGAGCCACAGTTTTTGCAAATCATTAGGTAAGCCTAAAAACTCAAGACCAAAGGGTCAACCTTGGGGTTAGGTTTAGGAAGCTGAAGTAATGGCAGAGTATTCATCTGCAGTCAGCAGGCCACTTAAAGATGAAGTGTCAAGTTGAACTTCAGCGATCCAACCGTTTCCGTATGGGTCGTGGTTGATCGTTTCTGGAGATGTCTCGACTGCATCATTTGCTGCAACAACTTTGCCGCTAACCGGTGCATAAATATCTGAGACGGATTTCGTACTCTCCACTTCACCACAACTTTCACCGTAAGTGACTTCAGAACCAACTGCTGGAAGAGTTACAAAAACAATGTCACCTAACGCACTTTGTGCAAAATCGGTGATTCCAAATCGAACAGTATTGCCATCAAGGATTTGAACCCACTCATGTTCCTTGGTGTAACTGAGGTTGGTTGGGACGTTGGACATTGTTCCTCCTAAAAACTCTGAGTCAAGCCTAATTGCCTGGTGCTTCTAACATTTGCTTGCGGTACAAAAATCCTGAATACCAGTAAATACCAATTCCCCACCATAAAAAGCCAAAACCTATGAAGTGGAAAAACTCTGCAGATTGGAAGTCCAAGTTCCCTAGAAAAATAGCTGGTAACGAATAAAGGAGCAAAAGTGTGCCAGCTTTACCAACATAGTGAACTTTCGGTGGCTCAAAACCATTTTTACGATTTTGAATTTGCAAAATACCGAGCCAAATTTCCCTACCAACGATCAGCGCAACAGCAATACTTGGCAGGAGACCGCGAATCAACATCACGACAACGGCAGCAAAGATGTACGAACGGTCAGCGATTGGGTCTAGTAGTGCGCCAAGGTCTGAATACTGATTAAGTTTTCGTGCAAGAAATCCATCTAACCAATCTGTAACACTCGCAATTGCGAAAATCCAGAATGCAATAGTGTCATTTCGTTCAACCAAACCAAAATACAGCAGAGCAGGGATTCCGATTAACCGGGCAAAAGAAACAATATTTGGAATCGTCCAAATGGTGCGTGGCTTCACTTTAAGACTTTTTCTTGGACCGAATGCGCATTTGGATGCGAATCGGGGTTCCTTCAAAATCAAATTCTTCGCGTAAACGCCTTTCAATAAACCTACGATAACCCGCATCAATAAAACCACTTGTGAAAAGCACAAACGTTGGGGGGCGAACGCCCGCTTGAGTTACGAAAAGAATCTTTGGCTGTTTGCCGCCTCTAACAGGATGAGGGTGAGCGGCAACAAGCTCACCCATGAACTGATTCAATTTTCCAGTTGGAA
>JAHEEQ010000171.1 GCA_024640585.1 Micrococcales bacterium | reverse complement strand
AATTGTTCGCGGTGTTGGTTATCCCAATCCTGATCACTCACATTTTTCATCAATGGCAAAGTGGCAGACAGCATCACCTGCAAAACACATTGCAACGGGATGGCTTGGTCGTTGGGTTGATACACAAACCGAGGATCCAATGCTTGCAATTTCATTGGGTTCTGTTTTGCCTCCATTGCTTGCAGGCGCAAAGCGAAGTGGATCAGCACTTCCATTAGGTGGATTGGTAATTCCAAAGGGAACTTTGGCAGCACAATGCGCGCAATTATCAAAGCCCGCTAAAAAGGATTCACAGTTGATGGCAGCTGCAGCAACATCGATGCGCAATTTATTTAATATTTCAGGAAGTGTGCAGCCAGTTCTTAAAGCACCTGCTCCTGTATCACCTGATCTACCCACAACTAATGGCGGAAACGCTGGCGGAGATAGCAATTTGGCCCAACAGTTAGATGTTGTCGCAAAGTTAATTGCAGCTGGTTCACCTACAAAGGTGTGGTCGGTTTCTTTAGGTGGGTTTGATACCCATGCTAATGAAGCAAATGCGCAAGCCGAACTTCTTGGTGTTGTTTCAGATTCATTGTCACGTTTTATGGGACAACTTAAGGCGACTACTCGCAGCAACGATGTAACAATCATGGTTTATAGCGAGTTTGGCCGTCGCGTTGTTGGTAATGGTTCGCAGGGAACAGATCATGGAACATCTGGTCCAATGTTTCTCATTGGTAATTCCGTCAAAGGTGGTTTCTACGGTGACCAACCATCACTTAAGAATTTATATAAAAATGATTTAGCTGTTACAACAGATTTCCGTGATGTATACGCAACGGTTATTGAAAAGGTATTGAAATCACCAACGGGCCCAACACTTGGTACTTGGACTGGTCGAGTTAACTTTTTGTAATTACTTGTTCTCGTCGTAGACAATGACTTCGGATTTACGACGATGAATTAATCCCTTGGGTGGGTTTTCTTTCAATAATGCATCAACTTCAATTCGTAATTGCGCAACTTCAACTGCCATGTTTGCCATTGCAGATTCCAATTCAATAATCCGCTTGATACCTGCGTGGTTGATACCTTCGCCAACTAATTTTTGAACGGCGCGAAGCAAAGCAATATCGCGTAGTGAGTAGCGTCGGTTACGGCCCTCGGTTCGTGATGGTGATACCAAACCTAACTTGTCATATTGGCGTAAGGTTTGTGGGTGCATTCCTGAAATTTCAGCTGCAACAGAGATGACATAAACACCAGCATCATCATCTGGTTGAGTGTTCTTGTTCTCTTCGCTCATATCTTTGCCTTGTTTGCAAAATCAGCACGTACATCTTCGCTTGCAGTTTCCTCAGCAAATTTCTTCAACGCCTCTAACGCTTTTCCATCAACACGTTGTGGTACCTGGACCTCAACGGTGACCAATAAATCGCCTGTAGTACTGCCTTTTACGACCCCACGGCCTTTAACGCGAAGTGTGCGTCCATTAGGTGTTCCTGGTGCTATTCGAACCGTTACATCATCACCAGACAAAGTTGGTACCTTGATATCTGCGCCAAGTGCAGCTTCAGTAAAGGTGACTGGCAAGGTAATTGTTAAGTTTTCACCTTTGCGATCAAAGATTGGGTGAGGCTTTACATGTAATTGAATAAATAAATCTCCGGGTCCGGCCTCACCTGGTGCACCTTTACCTTTAACTCGAATCTTTGCACCATCTGTTACACCTGTTGGAACACGTGCAGAAATGTTTTGTGATCCACCGCGTTCCATACCTAAACGAAGATCAAGTGTTGTTCCAAATACTGATTCGCGAAATGTAATTGTTGCTTCAGTTTGTAGATCTTGACCTTTACGTGGACCACGACGACCGCCACCACCGAAAAGGTTTGAAAAAATATCTTGAGGATTTCCGCCACCAAAGATGTCACTGAAATCTCCACCTTGAAATCCACCACCAGTTGGTGCACGGAATCCACCCTTTTCAAAGAGTGAGCGTGCTTCATCATATTCAGCACGCTTTTTTGCATCAGATAGAATTTCATAGGCTTCAGAAACAGCTTTGAACTGTTCCTCCTTTGCTGCATCACCCTTTGTCTTATCGGGGTGCAGATCACGTGCAAGTGAGCGGTACTTCTTTTTAATCTCATCGGCAGGCGCTTTTTTATCTACGCCCAGGACTTTATAAAAATCCTTTTCGTATAAATCCTTCGCTGCCATGTGAAATTACGCTCCCGCTGGATCTGTTACAGCTACACGTGCAGGACGCAGTACGCGCTCCTTGTACTTGTAACCTGGTTGCAAAATCTTTGATGCAGTAGCAACTGCAACATCTGCTGATTCATCATGCATGAGAGCCTCATGAATCTGCGGATCAAAGGCTTCACCTTCGGTGCCGTACTTTTCGAGCCCGATTCGTGAAACTATTGAATTTAACTGGTCTGCAACGGCTTTAAATCCGCCGGTTAGCTCGCCATGTTGTTCGGCGCGATCGACATCATCAAGCAGTGCAAGTAGTTCGGTCAGAACAGCACCAACTGCGCTTTCATGTGCAACTGCGCGATCGCGTTCTACACGCTTTCGGTAGTTTGCATACTCTGCCTGAAGTCGTTGCAAGTCAGCTGTAAGTGTTGCAACCGGGTCAGTTTCCTGACCCGGTTCAACAACTTCAGTAACTGTCTCTTCTACTTGTTCAGTAGTTTCTTCA
>JAHEEQ010000169.1 GCA_024640585.1 Micrococcales bacterium | reverse complement strand
GAAAAATCACCTTCGCCACATTGGTGCGAAGTTCAACACTAGTTCGAGGGCACAGGCTGTTTGGCAAGCTGTTCAATGGGGCTACTTGAGCCCCGAAGCGAATCAATTGACTAGTTGAACCAACTTCTTTTGCGCAGTTTTTGGCACTACATCAGTAATTTCAACGGAATCACAATTGACCCACTGCGCCGATCGATTGATTGCTTTGGCAACTCCAGCTATGTGTTCATCTGTTGGTTTTGCAGATTCGAATACCACCCGGTTGATGGTTAAAGTCTTGCCATTTCGTTTAGGGTCCACGCGAGCAACGATCTCATCGCCCACCAAAACAGGCATAGCAAAATATCCGTAATAGCGCTTATCTTTTGGAGTGTAAGCCTCAATTCGGTATTCCATATTGAAAACAGATTCGAGCCGTGGGCGATGCCAAACAAGGGAATCAAAAGGGGAGAGCATTACAGCGTTGTTCGCTTTTACTTTTGACTGATTTTCGATGGCAGATTTGAACGCATAATAAGTATCTTCCCAGCCAGATACTTTGAACGAAATTATTTCGTCATTTTCGAGAAATTTATGCCATGCATTTGTAATTGCATCTGAATTCTTAAAGTTTGAATTCTGCTTTGGTTTCTTTAACCGATGCACATCTAAAATGTCGTTGAGAGTTCCAACCCCTTGGCTTCTGGTCGCATCGAGAAGAAGTCCGTAGATTGCTTCCTCGTCGGATAGGTCATAAAAATATTTTTCTGGAATCACATTTTCTGAAAGTGAATAGACTCGACGCCAGCCAACTCGTTTTGTGCAAGTTACTTCACCAGTTACGAGCATCCATTCAACTGTGCTTTTTGTTTCAGACCAATCCCACCAGTCAGAAGATTTACGTCCGCCACCTAAATCAGTTGTGGTAAGTCCACCTTCTGTAGCCAATCGTTTTCTTACAGTGTTGAGTGACTTCTTTGTTACGCCATTCCACATTTCTTTCGAAGCAGAAGCTCGTCGCCTAAAGCTAAATAGCGGCCAACGATCTATTGGCAGGATGCATGCGGCATGTGACCAGTATTCAAAGTGAGAGCTGCCATCCCAATAGGCATTTTCGATGGCGGTCCGGGTTAATCCTTGATGGCGGGCGTGGGCAACTAGCTCGTGAGACCTAGCAAGCACCGAGATTGTGTCCAACTGGACCGCCCCAAGTTGATCTACGGCTGTTCGTAGGTTCAGTCCTTTTGCTGGGGCTGTGAGCAGGCCTTGAGCGCTCAGAATCGCTCGTTTAGCCTGCTTTTGGCTCAAGATTTGTCCAGATTCGGTCACAGCCCGAGAGTAGGGCACGCACTACCTGCCAAGGAGCCTTAGCATTTCCCTAGGATTTATCAAAAATTTATAAACGTAAGGAAATGCGTGAAGGTTGTAGACAAGATTCTTCGAATCGGTGAAGGCAAGATTCTTCGCAACTTGGAGAGAATCAAAGATAAGACCAACGCATTCGAGCCAGCGGTTAAGTCGCTAAATGATGAGCAGCTTCGCGCAAAGACCGAAGAATTCAAATCAAGGCTTGCAAAAGGCGAAAATTTAGACGACCTCATGCCTGAAGCTTTTGCGGTTGTTCGTGAAGCCGCTTGGCGAGTTCTTGGTCAACGCCACTACGACGTTCAAATTATGGGTGGAGCCGCACTTCACCTTGGCAATATTGCCGAAATGCGCACTGGTGAAGGTAAGACACTTGTTGCAACATTGCCTGCATATTTAAATGCATTGGCGGGCACGGGTGTTCACGTCGTTACTGTCAACGACTACCTTGCAGAACGTGACTCGGAATGGATGGGCAGAGTCCATAGATTCTTAGGTCTAGAAGTTGCTTGCATTCTTGCGCACATGAACCCACAAGAACGACGCGTTGCATATGCAGCTGATATAACTTATGGAACCAATAACGAATTTGGTTTCGATTATTTGCGCGACAACATGGTTTGGAGTCCAACCGACTTAGTTCAGCGCGATCATTATTTTGCAATCGTTGACGAAGTTGACTCGATTCTGATTGACGAGGCGCGTACACCATTAATCATTAGTGGGCCAACAAATGAGAAGAACGACTGGTACGAACACTTTGCCAGATTCGTTCGCAAATTAAACGTTAACGAAGACTATGAAGTTGATGAGAAAAAGCGCACTATTGGTGTTCTTGAAAGCGCAATCGACAAAACCGAACAAGAGTTTGGGATTGAAAACTTATACGAATCGGTTAATACACCACTTGTCGGATTGTTAAACAATGCAATCCGCGCAAAAGAACTTTACAAACGCGATCGTGATTATGTAATCATGGACGGTGAAATATTGATTGTTGATGAACATACGGGACGTTTGTTGGCTGGTCGCCGCTACAGCGAAGGTATGCATCAGGCAATTGAAGCTAAGAAAGGCGTGAAAGTTCAGGCTGAAAACCAAACTCTTGCAACTATTACTCTTCAAAACTATTTCCGTCTTTACAACAAGCTTTCAGGTATGACTGGTACTGCGATGACCGAGGCTGCTGAATTTAATCAAATCTACAAACTAGGCGTTGTTCCAATTCCAACTAATCGGGAAATGGTTCGTCTTGATCAAACCGACTTGGTCTACCGAACCGAACAAGCAAAGTACCTAGCTGTTATTGAAGACATTGTCGAACGTCACGCGAAAGGTCAGCCAGTATTGGTTGGTACAACGAGTGTTGAAAAAAGCGAAATCGTTTCCAATTTGCTTAAGAAACGCGGTGTTCCTCACCAAGTATTGAACGCAAAGTTCCACGAAAAAGAAGCAGCAATTGTTGCTATGGCAGGACGAAAAGGAGCTGTGACCGTTGCGACAAATATGGCCGGTCGCGGAACCGACATCATGTTGGGTGGTAACTCAGAGCACATTGCGCGCACAGAATTGGCGCAGCGCAATTTGTCTCCAATCGAAAATCTAGATGCATACAACGCGGCTTGGCCGGAAGCGTTGGCTCGTGCAGAAGCTTCAGTTGTTGCAGAACACAATGAAGTTGTAAATCTTGGTGGACTGTATGTGCTGGGCACGGAGCGTCACGAATCTCGGCGTATCGACAACCAGCTTCGTGGTCGCGCAGGTCGCCAAGGTGACCCAGGTGAATCTCGGTTCTACTTGTCGCTCGAAGACGATTTGATGCGCCTTTTCAAGTCTGAGATGGTCAATACTTTCTTGACTCGATTCAACGTTCCTGACAATGTGCCGATTGAGGCAAGCATGGTTACGAAATCAATTCTGAGCGCACAAACTCAGGTTGAAGCAAGCAACTTCGAAATTCGTAAAAATGTTTTGAAATATGACGAGGTCTTAAACCACCAGCGACTAGTTGTGTACGCAGAACGAAAAGAAGTTTTGGCTGGGAAAGATATTTCAAATCAGATCCAAGATTTCTTCAAAGATACAGTTTTCGGATATGTACAAGCTGAGACTTCGGATTCGTATGACGAAGACTGGGATTTCGAACGCCTAACGAATGCGTTCAAAGAAATCTATCCAATCGGAGTCAACATTGAAGAAGTTGCAAAACAGTGCGACTACGACGCTGATGAAGTAGCAGAAGTGATTTTGAAAGATCTGCAAACTAAATACTCAACCCGTGAATCTGATCTTGGAGATGATGCAACTCGTGAACTTGAACGCAAAGTGGTTTTGAGTGTCCTAGATCGCAAATGGCGCGAGCATCTTTATGAAATGCAATATTTGCAAGAAGGCATTGGCCTTCGCGCAATGGCCCAACGTGACCCACTTGTTGAATACCAACGTGAGGGCTACGACTTATTCGTTGCAATGATGGACTCACTAAAAGAAGAAGTTGCTGGTTTCTTATTCAACGTAAAAGTAACCGTTTCGCACGATGAAGACGAAGAAGATCTTGAAGTTGTAGTTGCGGGTGCAGCTGAACCTCAGCCGCAAAGACTTTCGTACTCTGCGCCAAGCGAAACTGGCGGAGTGAGCATTGATAAAAGTTCTGACGGCGGACCTAGCCGAAACAGCCCTTGTCCTTGTGGTTCTGGCAAGAAATACAAGCGTTGCCATGGAGCATCAGGAAATTAAGTAGGAACTTTTCGTGCCGGAAATTGTTGCAAATAGTGTTTTGCCTGCAAAACGCGAAATAGTGCACTTTCCTTCGATGGATCACACGATGCTAGTGGGTGAAATCGCATCACCAATCGACAAAATTCCAAGCGCAACAATTATTTGCCTGCATCCGTTGCCAACTCATGGCGGGTTTATGGATAGCCATGTATTTCGCAAGATGGCGTGGCGCTTACCCGCATTGGCAGACATTGCGGTTTTTCGTTTTAATTTCCGTGGAGTTGAGTCGGCTGCCGGTAAAAGTGAAGGTGAATTTTCAGCAGGTGTCGGTGAAGGTCTTGATGCTCAAGCCGCAATTGCGTATGCAATTGATCGAGGCTTGCCGAATATATATGTGGTCGGTTGGTCATTTGGAACTGATGTTGCAATTCGGTATGCGAATAATTCTGGAGTTAAAGAAGTTATTTTGCTTTCGCCGCCACTTCGATGGACAGATGAAAACGATTTAAACACTTGGAAAGTTTCAGGAAAACCAATTACCGCGCTAGTTCCAGAATTTGATGATTACTTAAAACCAGATGAAGCGCAAAAAAGATTCTCTGCAATTCCACAGGCCAAAGTAATTGCAGCTCCTGATGCCAAACACCTGTGGGTAGGAGAAATGAGTGTGAAGTTTGCTCTTAATGAAATTGTAAAAATTGTTGCACCTACGAAATATCCATTGCCCCTCGAATGGAAAGGCCCTATGGAGAGGTGGAGTGACCTTTGAAATCAATAGTTCTATTGCATGCATTTCCGTTTGATCATCGGATGTGGGATTCGGTCGCTGATGAAATAGCCATAAGTGGTTGGCAAGTTTTCACTCCTGATTTTCGCGGATGCGGAAAAGCAGCTGACTGGGATGAGCAGGCTCCTTCATTGAAAGTATTGGCTGAAGATGTTCTGACTTTGATGGATAAATTTGGAAATGAAAAATTCGTGGTTGGTGGCTGTTCACTTGGCGGATATGTAGCGATGGAATTAATGCGAATGGCTCCAACTCGGATTGCTAGTGCCATTTTTATTGACACAAAAGCAAGTGGCGATAATCCAGAGCAAGTTGCCAACAGACTAAGAGTGGCAACTCAGGTGGAAGAAGCTAGAACCACCGAAGCGTTTTGGCGAAGCATGTTGCCAAATGTGCTTGGTAAAACCACAATTGAAACTAAATCTGAATTAGTAGAGTACACAAGATCCTTGATGGCGGATTCGCGAGTAAATGGAGTTGCAAACTTACAGCGGGCAATGAGCGCACGGCCCGATCAGCATAAAGTCATTGGCGACTTCGCTGGGCCAGTGCTTTCAATTCGCGGGGCAGAAGATGCAGTCGCTAGTGCAAAAGATCATGAAAAGATTTTGGAAGTGGCAAAAGATGCGGTTCACGTGACGCTTGCCGATTGTGGACATTTAGCACCAATTGAAAAGCCAGTAGAGACGGCGGTAGCCATAATCGATTTTCTAAAGAAAATATCCAACCCTTCCTGCTAGTCGAAATCGGATGGGTGGAACAATAAAACTATGAGCAATTCGAATCCGCAGATTCCAGTATCAAGAATGCAAAACGGAGTCATTGATCTGTCCACTTTAGGCGCAAAATCAGCACCAGAGCCAACAACAGTCTCTCCCTACATAGTGGATGTTGTAGAAGCCAATTTTGAAGCAGAAGTATTGCTCAAGTCCAAGCAAGTGCCAGTAATTGTTGACCTTTGGGCTGATTGGTGTGGGCCTTGCAAACAACTCTCACCAATCCTCGAAAAACTAACTGTCGAATTCAATGGCAAATTGGTGCTTGCCAAAATAGATACAGAAGCGAATCCGCAAATTGCGGCCGCATTTAATGTTCAGTCCATTCCTGCAGTTTTTGTCGTACTAGATGGGCAAGTGCAGCAGCTATTTAATGGCGCGTATCCAGAACCGCAGGTGCGAAGCGTTTTTGAACAGGTGATTGAAGTTGCCGCAAAAGCGAACTTGTCGAGCGCAAGCGAATCACCAATTTCTACCGATGAGAATGTAGAAGTAGAAAAACCAATCGATCCGCGCTTTGTTAAAGCATTTGAAGCGATGGAAGCAGGCGAGTGGGATGCTGCCGAAACTGTGTTTCGTACCGTACTAAACAATTCGCCAGCTGATGAAGAGGCGAAAATTGGCGTAATTCAGGTTGGCTTATTTAAGCGAACCGATGGAATCGATTTCGATGCGGTGATTGGAAAATCGCTTGATGACATCGAGACATACCTTGAGGTAGCAGATGCATTGATGATGCTCGGACAAACAAGTCCAGCTTTTGATCTGTTAATCGCAGGAGTGAAAAATTTCGGTGCTGAGGATCGGGATAAATTAAAACAACGCCTTTTAGATTTCTTTGTACTTGTGGGCGAGGTCGATGAAGTTGTGAATGCGCGTCGGCAACTTACAAATGCGCTGTTCTAAACCTTATTGATTTTCAGGTACAAACCAAACAGTTGCAAGCGGTGGTACGACCACATCTGCAGAAGCTGGTCTCCCGTGCATTTCGATTTCTTGCGCCACTATGCGTCCCATGTTTCCTAGCCCAGAACCGCCAAATTCAATTGCATCGGTGTTTAGCACTTCTTTCCAATTGCCAGCAAATGGAAGTGGGATGCGGTGTGAATCTCGAGGCACTGGTGAGAAGTTTGTTACGCACGCAACAACTTGTCCATTGTGGCCCCATCGAAGCCAAGCAAATACGTTGTTTTCTGCGTCATCACCGATTAGCCATTCGAATCCGCCTGGCTCATGATCTCTTTCCCAAAGTGCAGGAGTGTTTTTGTAAACGTTGTTTAGAGATTGAACGCAGTTTTTCACTCCGCGATGTTCTTCGAAATCAGTTAGCCACCAATCAAGCGAAGACTGGCTATTCCATTCAGAACTTTGGGCGAATTCAGAGCCCATAAATAACAGTTGTTTTCCAGGATGCGCCCACATAAATCCGTAGTAAGTACGAAGGCCGGCAAGTTGTTGCCAACGATCACCTGGCATTCTAGAAATTAACGAGCCCTTTCCGTGCACAACTTCGTCGTGCGAAAGAGGCAGAATAAATCTTTCACTCCATGCATACACAAGTGAGAATGTCATTTCATTGTGGTGGTACTTGCGATGGATTGGTTCGTGTTTTACATATTCGAGTGAATCGTGCATCCAGCCCATATTCCACTTGAAGTCAAAACCAAGTCCGCCCCATTCGAGTCCGGTTGTTACTCCTGGCCATGAGGTTGATTCCTCAGCCATAGTCAATGCGCCAGGAGCTCGCAAATGAACTACACCATTCATTTCTTTCAAGAATTCCACCGCTGCAAGATTTTCGCGGCCGCCAAATTCATTTGGAACCCATTCGCCCGCTTCACGGGAATAATCAAGGTAAAGCATTGACGCAACTGCGTCTACGCGTAATGCATCAACATGAAATTCATTGCACCAAAAGACAGCATTCGCTACTAAGAAATTTCTAACCTCAGGTCTTCCGAAATTGAAAATATAAGTTCCCCAGTCTGGGTGTTCGCCAAGCCGCGGATCTTCATGTTCATAAAGTGGAGTGCCATCAAAGCGAGAAAGCGCCCAAGCGTCTTTCGGAAAGTGCGCCGGAACCCAGTCCATAATTACGCCAATTCCTGCTTGATGAAGTACGTCAATTAAATAACGTAAATCATCTGGATCTCCGTAGCGCGATGCAACTGCGTAATAACCAGTTACTTGGTATCCCCAAGAAGGTGAGTAGGGATGCTGGGCTAGTGGCATAAATTCCACATGCGTAAATCCTTGTTCCAGGACGTAGTCTCGAATTTGAAATGCAGCATCGCGGTAATTCAAACCTTGACGCCAAGATCCAAAGTGCATTTCATAAACACTCATTGGACCAAACTTGTGATCCACGGTTGGACGTTTTTCCATCCATGAATGGTCTTGCCATTCGTAATCTGATTCCCAAACTATCGATGCGGTTGAGGGTGGTATTTCGCTGTGCTTAGCCATTGGGTCGGCTTTATCGGTTTGATGACTCCAGCGATCAGTAATTCTGAATTTGTAATTGTTTCCTTTGCCAACGTTTGGAATAAACAATTCCCAAACACCACTTGCGCCAAGTGAACGCATTGGATGGGCTGTGCCATCCCAGCTATTGAAATCTCCAACTACTTGGATTCCTTGAGCATTTGGTGCCCAAACTGTGAATCCTGTACCGGTCACGTCGCCAAGAATTGATGGAAAACGCAAAACTTTTGCACCGAGTGCGTCTGCCATTTTTTCGTGGCGACCTTCGTGGATTAAATGCAAATCTAATTCGCCAATGCATGGCATGAATCTGTATGGGTCGTCGTATGTGAAGGTATTTTCACCAAAGCGAGATTCAATTCGATAGTCAGGAATTGAATCAACCTCAAGTGCGCCAACCCATACACCGCGATGTTCGTGAGTTAGTGGCAAACGAAAATCTAAACCCGTGACTACAACGCTGACTGCAAATGGTTTAATGACTCGAAAAATGACATAGCCATTATGAATGTGTGCACCAAGAATGCTGTGTGGATTGTGGTGACGCGCCTCAACGATTTGTTCTAGTTCATGAAATGGCACAGCATTTATCGGAGACACGCCTTTCGCAGTCTCTGCGGAAATTTCTAGCGGTTCAGGATGCGCATTTTCGCTGTTTTTCTTGCGACGGATAATCACGACATTCTCCTTAACGTCACAATGTGAGCGACAGAACGGTATGGGTCAATATGAACTTTGACGTCTTTGTTCCACGTCCAAGTGGTATCTGTAACTAAGTCGTGCCCATAAACCCTGTCTTGCCAATCAAAACCAAGTGCAGGCATGTCTAGATGCACCCAGGTGTCTCGAGTGCCTTTTGGATCAAGCGTACAAATAACCAAAACCGTATCATCGCCAGAAGTTTTGCTAAATGCAATTACTTCATTGTCATCAACAGGATGGAAAACCACATTTCGAAGTTGTTGCAAAGATTTGTGATCGCGTCGTAATTCATTCAATCGTTTGATGTATGGAGCGAGGGTGCGACCTTCATCTTCGGCAGCTTGCCAATCACGTGGTCGTAATTCAAATTTCTCGGAGTTTAGGTATTCCTCTCCGCCTTCTTTTAAGGCTGCGCATTCGTAAATTTCAAATCCAGAATAAACGCCCCAAGTTGGACTCAGTGTTGCTGCCAAAGTTGCGCGAATTGCAAAACCGGCAGGACCAGAAGTTTGCAAATAGCTTGGCAAAATGTCAGGCGTATTTACAAAGAAATTTGGCCGCATGTAGGCACTTGCCTCGGTTGCAATTTCGGTTATGTACTGACTGAGACCGTATTTGTCGTTACGCCAAGTGAAGTATGTGTATGACTGCTGGAAACCAACCTCAGCAAGTGCTCGCATCATTGCAGGGGCGGTGAATGCTTCTGCCAAGAAAATTACATCTGGATCAGTTTTGCCAATTGCATGGATTAATCGTTGCCACATCCAAACTGGTTTGGTGTGTGGATTGTCTACGCGGAAAATTCGAACTCCACGATCCATCCAAAACCTTACGATGCGTTCAATTTCTTTGTATAAACCTTCAGGGTCGGTGTCGAAATACATCGGATAGATGTCTTGATATTTTTTTGGAGGGTTTTCGGCAAAAGCAATTGAGCCATCGTTTCGTTGTTTAAACCATTCAGGGTGAGCCTTAACCCATGGATGATCTGGAGATGCTTGCAAGGCTAGGTCTAACGCAATTTCCATATCTAAACGTTTGATTTCAGCGACGAAGGCATCGAAGTCTGCAAGAGTGCCAATTTCTGGATTGATGGCGTCGTGTCCACCAGCTTCGGAACCGATTGCCCAAGGTGAGCCAACATCTTCAGCGCTTGGTGTGAGTGTGTTATTTTTCCCTTTGCGATTGGTTTTGCCAATTGGGTGAATCGGTGGAACATAAACAACTTGGAATCCCATGTCTGCAATTGCTGCAAGACGTTTTTTAGCGGTTTTAAATGTTCCAGTTTTATATGGCTTAAGTGTTGCGCCTTCTGAACGCGGGAAAAATTCGTACCAAGCGCCATACAGCGCTCGATTTCGCTCAACTAAAAGTGGGAAATTTTTTGTAGTCGTAATCAAATCGCGAAGTGGTGTTTGGTGCATTGCCAAATCAATTTCAGAATTGAATGCCGATGCCAATCGCAAATTTGTGTCGAGTTTTTTGTCTCGTAATGAAGAAATCGCATTTTGAATCAATTTCTTAAGTTCTGCTGATTCATTAGAAAGAGTTTCTTTTAATGCGCGTTCAAGAATTCGAGCACCTTCTTCAAGCTCAACTTCAACATCAACACCAGCCGGAACTTTTAGACCAGATGCGTGGTGCCAGGTTCCCCAAACGTCATCCCAAGCTTCAATTCGAAAACTCCACATACCCATTTCGTTTGGAGTTACTTCGCATACATAAATGTCATTGGAAGCAAGATCTGCACGATAGGTGGTTGAAACCTGATTTGGGTTTGTTAAAACCACACTTACCCCAAGCGCGTCATGGCCTTCACGGGTTGCGGTTGCTCGGATTTTGATTGGCTCATCAAGTGCGGCCTTGCCTGGGCGACCATCTGCCACGGTTGGCCAGACATCAAAGATTGGAAAGCGTCCTATTGGCCCCAAAATCTCACTCGTCAACGGAGCCTTCGAGTCGGGATTTTTCGCTGGTTCAGCCATGTGCGAACGCTAGTCCTCACGCACACTTGTGAACAGGGGGAACCTTGCGTATTTGTGAGCGAGAAAACCGGTCTCCTAGGGGATATGGCAAGGGTCAGTTAGAGGGCAATTTCCCATCGCCTAGCATTCGGCTCACTATGAGAGCAATTAGACGTTTTAACGTTCGCACAGTACTTCCACAACCACTTCAAGGCCTCGGCGAATTAGCCGGGAACTTGCGCTGGTCATGGGACAGCGAAACCTTGGAAATCTTCCGCGCAATCGATCCAGCAATCTTCGAATCAGTCAATGGCGACCCGATGCGAGTGCTGTCCGATGTTCCTTCATCTCGACTAAATGAATTGGCTGCTAATACGTCATTCGTCAATCGCGTTGAAGCTGCACGAGCAAGCCTGCATAACTACCTTAACCGCGATTCTTGGTACCGCGGTTTAGGCGACCGGGCTCCACGTGCAATTGGTTACTTCTCTGCTGAGTTCGGTATTGCAACTCAGCTCCCACAATATTCAGGTGGTCTTGGCATTCTTGCCGGTGATCATTTGAAAGCAGCTTCAGATCTTGGACTTCCTCTAGTAGGTGTTGGCCTGTTCTATCGCGCTGGGTATTTCCGTCAATCACTTTCACGAGATGGTTGGCAAGAAGAGACTTATCCAGTAACTGATCCAGACGCATTGCCACTTTCACTTTTGCGTGAACATGATGGCACACCCGCACGTGTAATTATTGGTTTGCCAGGTGGCAAGCGATTAGTTGCACATATTTGGGTTGCACATATTGGCCGGGTTCCATTGTTGCTACTTGATTCAAATGTTGAAGACAACGCTCCAACCGAACGCGACGTAACCGACCGCCTTTACGGTGGCGGACACGATCACCGTTTGTTGCAAGAAGTTCTGCTAGGTATTGGTGGTGTTCGCGCCCTACGTATTTGGTCACGCATCACTGGCGCTCCAGAACCTGAGGTTTATCACTGCAACGAAGGTCACGCAGGTTTCTTAGGTGTTGAACGAATTCTTGAGCTAACAGACAAAGGCATGGATTTCGATTCAGCTCTTGAAGCAGTTCGTTCAGGCACAGTGTTTACGACTCACACACCAGTTCCTGCAGGTATCGACCGATTCAGCAAGGATTTGATTTACAAATTCTTTGGTGGCGACAATGCAGCTGATGGTGTTCCAGTCGAGCGAATCATTGCACTTGGAACTGAAGACTTTGCTGGTGGAGATCCACAAATTTTCAACATGGCAGTGTTTGGTCTTCGCTTAGGTGCGCGTGCCAACGGTGTAAGCCTTTTGCATGGAGATGTAAGCCGTGGAATGTTCGGTGGATTATGGCCATCATTTGATCAAGATGATGTCCCAATCACATCCGTAACAAATGGTGTGCACGCTGGTACCTGGGTTGCACCAGAAGTTCTTGCACTTTCAAATGGTGTTAGCACTGATGGTCCTGAAGGTTGGCAAGCAATTTCACAAACTTCAGACGCAACTTTCTGGGCTGTAAAGCGCGCACTTCGTGTTCGACTAGTTGAACATGCTCGCGATCGTCTGCGTAAGTCTTGGATTAATCGTGGTGCAAGCCCTGCAGAACTCGACTGGATTGACAATGTTTTGGATCCAGATGTTTTGACAATTGGATTTGCACGCCGAGTTCCTTCTTACAAACGTTTGACTTTGATGTTGAGCGATCCTGAACGACTCAAGAAAATCTTGTTGGATCCAGCGCGTCCAGTGCAGCTTGTTATCGCAGGTAAATCACACCCTGCTGATGAAGGCGGCAAGAAGTTGATTCAGACTTTGGTTCGGTTCACAGATGATCCAGAAGTTCGTCATCGCATTGTGTTCTTACCAGATTATGACATGGGATTAGCTTCATGGCTATATCCAGGTTGCGACGTTTGGTTGAACAACCCACTTCGTCCATTAGAAGCTTGTGGAACTTCAGGTATGAAGGCCGCGCTCAATGGTGCGCTTAATCTGTCAATCCTCGATGGATGGTGGGATGAATGGTTCGACGGTAAGAACGGTTGGGCAATTCCGACAGCAGATGGCGTGATGGATGCAGATCGTCGTGATGACATTGAGGCGAACGCTCTTTACAACTTGATTGAAAAGAATGTAAAGCCTGTTTTCTACGATGTTGATGCAAACAAACTTCCAACGCGCTGGTTGGAATTAGTGAAGCACACACTTTCAACCCTCGGACCAAAAGTTCTCGCAACTCGCATGGTGCAAGATTATGTAAATAATCTCTACACTCCAGCAGCAGTTGCAAGCCGCCAAGTGAATGCGGATGATGCACGTTTGGCAAAAGAACTTGCAGTTTGGAAATCACGTATTCGTGGCATCTGGTCTGGCGTAAGTGTTGAACACATTGAAGCTGAAAACATTCCAGATTCACCACAACGTGGTGATCTGATCACACTCAATGCATTTGTAAATCTTGCAGGGCTAAACCCGCAGGAAGTTGCAGTTGAATTGGTGCATGGTCGAGCAGACAGCAATGACCGAATTGTTGAACCAACTGTTGTTGAGCTAACGGCGGTGGATCAATACGAAGGCTCTCGCTGGCGTTTCACAGTTAGTGTGGAACTAAAGAATGCTGGTTCGTTTGGATATAACGTTCGCGTCGTTCCAAAGCATGCAGGTTTAGCAAACTTTGCTGAGCTTGGCCTGCAAGCATCTCTAAAGTAAACAAAAACTATTACGCGTGAGCAGCGCGTAGAACTAGGGCAGATCGGGCGAAAACTCGCAAGGTCTGCCCTGGTTGCATTTTTAGGTCTGGAGATTT
>JAHEEQ010000319.1 GCA_024640585.1 Micrococcales bacterium | reverse complement strand
AAAACAACCACCTTGATCAATTGCAATATCGACCAACACGGAGCCTGGTTTCATACGTCTGACGAGTTCGTTTGTGACGAGCTTTGGTGCTTTCGCACCTGGGATTAAAACTGCACCAATCACAAGGTCTGCATTAAGAACTGCTTTTTCAATTTCGAAAGTGTTTGATGTAATTGTCTGAACCTGACCATTGAACTGTGCATCTAGTTGACGTAGGCGTGCAACATTGCGATCAAGAATTGTGACATTTGCTTGCATGCCGAGTGCGATGGTCGCTGCGTTGACGCCAGCAACTCCACCGCCAAGAATGACAACGTTTGCTTTTGCAACTCCTGTTACGCCGCCAAGAAGTGTTCCGCGACCACCATTTGCACGCATCAAAGCATTAGCGCCAACCTGGGTTGAAAGGCGACCAGCAACTTCACTCATTGGTGCAAGTAGCGGAAGTGAACGATCTTCAAGTTCAACCGTTTCATAGGCAATGCCAGTGACCTTTGCTTTAAGTAAAGCATCTGTGCATTCGCGAGATGCTGCGAGATGTAGGTAGGTGAAAAGAACTTGCCCTTCGCACATCCGGTGGTATTCATCTTTAATTGGCTCTTTAACCTTCAAAATCATTTCGGCGGATTGCCAAACTTCATCTGCAGTATCGAGAATTGTTGCACCGGCTTTGACGTAATCTTCATCACTAATTGAGGAGCCGAGGCCCGCACCTTTTTCGACGAAGACTTCGTGGCCATTTGTTTTGAATTCATGAACACCTGCAGGCGTGATTGCAACGCGATATTCGTGATTCTTGATTTCTTTCGGGACACCAATCTTCATTTAATCACCAACCCATGCGAATCACTCCAATAGCCGCCTGCTCGTTTAATTGCACGAACCTGGCAACCCCAGTACCCTTTTTTGAGGTTTTTAAAGCTAACTGTGGTCGATTTAACTTCTTTGAATTTGTATCCTTTTGCGCCAACACAAATAGCGCCATATGACTTTGCGCCATTAACTTTAGTAAACACTAATCTAATTGAACTTTTATTCGTTCTTATTGAAGTTATTTTGGGCGCACGTAGCGGTTTCCCTTTTTGCTTGATGATATGTTTTGGTTTATTGAACTTATTACTTGTAAGTGGAGCCAATTTCGATTTGATGTTGGACAGAGGTGAAAGAGTCTGCTGGTTGGAATTCAAACTAAAATTTGGGATTTCAACAATGATACCTGGAGTTGGCTCCAATACACGAGTGACTTCAGTTGTCTCTGGAGTGACTAATTTGCCATCTATTCGAATAGCAGAGGTGTAGTTGCCCATGCTCTCAGGGTCAGTTCCCATAATTAGGACAACTGAGTCATAGGGGAAGAAAGCTTTTAAGAAACAGTGACTTGGATTGCCATCAAGGTCAAGAGCTGGTCCCGAAGAATCAATTCGCCATTGAAGTTCGAATTTCTCGAATACTGCATTGGCTGAGCAATTGGTTGAGATCCAGTTCCCATAGAACGCCTTCCAGAGAGCTACTCGGCGCATTTCATCTTCAGTCTCAGGGATTTTAGCAACCACACCAGTAGCGACAATGGAAAGTTGTGACCTAGCGTCTGGAGATTGCACCGTTGAAACTTCGTAATTTGCATTCCATTCACCGTTTATTTCTTCTACATTGAACCTACTCAAGTTTCCTTTGATGTAATTACTTGTTGGAGGTTTCCAATCTCGAGTATTGAGAGAAAATCTGACTGGTGTATTTGCAGGTAGAATCACATTTAGCTGCTGCTGCTGCGAGTAAATGCCAATTACCATTTGTGACCAGTCTTTAAGATCGTCAGATTTAGTTTCGCCTCGTGCGGAGAATAAAATTAGTGGCTCGTCGATGAAAGATGTGAATGTGCCGTCCAGATCTGGGTCGGCTTCTATGTAGTTCAGGCAAAAATCTTCAACAGTGGCAATTTCACAACTTTGCACATCTAAATTGCTGTAACTGAAAGCAGAGCCAGCTGCTTTTGCGCTTGGCTGTATCAGTAGTCCTGAAAAACAGATGGCAATAATGATTGCAATAGCTAATTTCAAACGCATTCAATTTCTCCCCAAGTTTGGATTAGGAGTCTAACCATTTAATGCACGGATAAACAGATTTGAAAGAGCGGAATTTCCAAGTTCATAACAAAATAGCCAAGTGATACGAGACCGGATTGCCTTATATATACGCGCCCTTTTGAGTGGTGCCGAAAATGGTGTTCCGCAATGGACGCCGCTCGTCGAGGCTGGCGACGACAATGGATTTTTCAAGCCAACAGATGCAGCTTGGGTTGTCCACGCCGACACCGCAACCATGATTGGTGGCATTCGCGCTCTCCTTTTGCAGGCACTTCATCCGGGCAGCCTTGCTGGAGTTATGCAGCATTCGCGTTACGAGGAAGATGCCCTCGGCAGGCTTTCCGGAACCATCCGGTGGCTAACTATTTGCTCTTTTGGCTCAAAGGCGGCAGTTGAAGAGGAAAGTGCACGCGTTCGCCAAATGCATGAGCGAGTCAAAGGGAAATTTTCAAATACCGATGGAACTGAGCGAAGTTATAAAGCGTCAGATCCAGATTTGTTGATGTGGGTTCATGTGGCTTTCACAGATTCTTTTCTGACTTCACATCAAAACTTCGGGGTAAGGGAAATAAACCCAGACGAGTATGTAAAGCAGTGGGCGAATGCGGTCACACCTTTGGGTGTT